>JAGFJK010000427.1 GCA_024102795.1 Pirellulaceae bacterium | reverse complement strand
TGGAAAGCGGCCAGGATATCCGCACCATCCAGGAACTGCTCGGCCACGCCGATGTCAGCACCACGATGATCTACACGCACGTCAGCACGCTCGGCGCCACCGGCGTGCAAAGCCCGCTCGATCGCATCTGAAGGCAGTGAGAAGCCCAACGATCCGCCGGGCAAGCCGGCGGGATTCGAAGTGCTGAGTTGAGACACCAGCACGAAGAGCCCCTCCCCAGCCCTCCCCGGAAGCCGGGGAGGGAGCCAGAGGGATTTCAAGGGGGAGAGCTCGCGGAGGTGAAGGGATTCACAAGCGTTTATCAAGGGTCGAAGATGGAAGAGGGATGTCAAAGGGGAGCGCTCGCCGAAGCGGAGGCGTAGCGAGAAACCTAACGATCCGCCGGGCAAGCCGGCGGGATTCGAAGTGCTGAGTTGAGACACCAGCCCGAAGAGCCCCTCCCCAGCCCTCCCCGGAAGCCGGGGAGGGAGCCAGAGGGATTTCAAGGGGGAGAGCTCGCGGAAGTGAAGGGATTCACAAGCGTTTATCAGGGGTCGAAAACGGAAGAGGGATTTCAAAGGGGAGCGCTCGCCGAAGCGGAGATATAGTGAGAAGCTGAACGATCCGCCGGGCATGCCGACCGGATTTGGGCCAGCGAGCCGTGGCTGGCGGCGGGCCGCTGGAGCGTGCATACTCAAGGGTTGGCCGCATGCCCCGAAATTGCCGTGGCCCACCCGGCCGGACGCTCGACCTTTGCACGCGAGGCACCATGAACTACCGGAACGTCCTTGTTACCTGGGTCGCCTGTGCCAGTCTCTGGCTGCCCCTGGCCGCGGTGAGCGCGGCCGACCGGATCGACTTCAATCGCGACGTGCGGCCGCTGCTCTCCGACCGCTGCTACCAGTGCCACGGGCCGGACGCCAACCAGCGGCAGGCCGGACTGCGGCTGGATCAGCGGGAAAGCGCCTACCAGCGGCTGGAGTCCGGGGCCACGGCGATCGTGCCGGGCGACGCCGCCGGCAGCGAACTGCTGCGACGGATCACATCGCACGAAGACGACGCGCGGATGCCGCCCGCCGATTCGGGCAAGCAGCTCACGCCCGCCGAAATCGACATCCTCCGCCGCTGGATCGAGTCCGGTGCTGAATGGACCGGGCACTGGGCGTTCGAACGACCGCGGCGGGCCGAGCTGCCGGCGGTTGAGGCCGACTGGCCGGCCGTCAATCCGATCGATCGCTTTGTCCAGGCCCGGCTGCTCGAACGCGGCTTGCACCCCTCGCCTGAAGCCGATCGCGTGACACTCATCCGCCGAGCGACGCTGGACCTGACCGGCCTTCCTCCGACGCCGGCCGAGGTGGACGCGTTCCTGGCCGACGACGCGCTGGGGGCCTACGAACGGCTGATCGACCGCCTGCTGGATTCGAAACGCTACGGCGAGCAGATGGCCCGTTACTGGCTGGACCTGGTGCGATACGGGGACACGCACGGCCTGCACTTCGACAACGAGCGGGCCCTGTGGAAGTACCGCGAGTGGGTCGTGCAGGCCTTCAACCGAAACCTGCCGTTCGATCAGTTCGCGGTCGAACAACTGGCGGGCGACCTGCTGCCGGACGCCACGGTCGACCAACGGATCGCCACCGGTTTCAACCGCTGCAACGTGACGACCAGCGAGGGCGGTTCGATCAACCAGGAAGTGCTGGTGCGCTACGCCGTCGATCGCACCGAGACGATGGCCACGGTGTTCATGGGACTGACGCTGGGCTGCGCGGTCTGCCACGACCACAAGTTCGACCCGGTCTCACAAAAGGAGTTTTACCAACTGCTGGCGTTTTACAACGGGGCGGCCGACGCGGCGATGGACGGCAACCAGTTGGCTCCGCCGCCCATCTTGAAGGTGCCCACGGCCGAACAGACCGAACGGCTGGGGCAGTTGGACCAGCAGTTGGCGGCCGCTCGCCAGCGGCTGGCCGAGGCCCTGGCGCAAGTCGAGTACACCGATCCGGGGCCCAGCGGCGAGCAGCCGGGCGGCGAGCCGCGGGAGTTCGTCTGGATCGAGGATGCCACGCCCAGCGGCGCTCAGCAGCAAGGCGATACTCCCTGGGAGTTCGTCGCCGCGCCCGACCATCCGGTCCATGCGGGCCAGAAGTCGACGCGCCGCCAGGCCAGCGGCTTGAGCCAGCATTTCTTTACCGAGGCCAATCCGGGACTGGTGATCGGCCAGGGCGACAAGCTGTTCGCCTGGTGCTGGCTGGACCCGGCCAATCCGCCGCAGACCGTGATGCTGCAGTTCAACGACGGCAACTGGGAGCATCGGGCGTTCTGGGGCGAGGACCTGATTCCGTTCGGCGCGGGCGGCAAGGAGAACCACTTGGCGATGGGCCCGCTGCCCGAAACGGGCAAGTGGGTGCGGCTGGAGGTCGACGCGGCCGCGGTGGGACTCAAGCCCGGCGCGGTGCTCAACGGCTGGGCCTTCACCCAGCACGGCGGGCTGGTCTACTGGGACCACGCCGGCAGCGTCACCCGCACGCCGCAGAACGGCCAGTCGTTCGAGTCGCTGGCCGCCTGGGACGCCTACCAGCGGACGCTCGACAAGCCGACGCTGCCGCCGCCGGTGGTCGAAGCGCTGAAGATCGAACCAGACAATCGCGGCGAAACTCAGTCGCGGCTGCTGCGCGACCACTTTCTGCAGTTCGTCTATCCAGGCACGCGCGAGCTGTTCGATCCGCTGAACCGGCAGGTGGACGAGCTGGCTCGGCAGCGTACCGAAACCGAGAATGCCATCGCGGTGACGATGGTGATGGCCGAGCTGCCGCAGCCGCGCGAGACGTTCGTGCTGGCTCGCGGCGAATACGACAAGCCGGGCGAGAAGGTGCAGCCCGGCGTGCCGGCGATCTTCCCGCCGCTGCCGCCCGACGCGCCGCCCAACCGCCTGGGGCTGGCCCGCTGGCTGGTCGATCCCGCTCATCCGCTGACGGCCCGCGTGGCGGTCAACCGGTTCTGGCAGCAGGTGTTCGGCGCGGGGATCGTCAAGACGGCCGAGGATTTTGGTTCGCAGGGGCAGTGGCCCAGCCATCCGGACCTGCTGGACTGGCTGGCGGTCGAACTGATCGACAGCGGCTGGGACGTGAAGCGGCTGCAGAAGCTGATGTTGATGTCGGCCACCTACCGGCAATCGTCGCACGTGACGCCGGAGCTGCTGCGGCAGGACCCGGAGAACGTGCTGCTGGCCCGCGGGCCGCGCTTCCGCCTGGACGCGGAAGTGGTGCGGGACGCGGCCTTGGCGGTCAGCGGGTTGCTGGTCGAGCAGGTGGGCGGGCGCAGCGTCAAGCCGTACCAGCCGCCGGGGATCTGGGAGGCGGTGGGTTTTCTGGGCAGCAACACGCGGGAGTACAAAGCGGACGACGGCGCGGCGCTGTACCGCCGCAGCCTGTACACGTTCTGGAAGCGGACCGCGCCGCCGCCGTCGCTGATGGCGTTCGACGCTCCCTCGCGCGAAACCTGCGTCGCTCGCCGGGCGCGCACCAACACGCCGCTGCAGGCGCTGGTGCTGATGAACGACGAACAGTACGTCGAGGCTTCGCGCAGGCTGGCGGCACGGATGCTGACCGAAGGCGGACCGGAACTGAACGGGCAGTTGGCCCTGGGCTTCCGGCTCTGCACCGCTCGCCAGCCCGACGCCGGCGAATTGCAGGTGCTGGCTCGGATCTACGCCGACCACCTGGCTCATTACCAGCAGCAGCCCGAAGCGGCCGGCAAGCTGCTGGCCATAGGTGCGTCGCCGCCCGTCGCCGGGCCCGACCCGCTTCCGCACGCCGCCATGACGATGACGGCCAACCTGCTGCTGAACCTGGACGAAACGATCACCAAGGAATGAACCACCACCTGGCCCGCGAGCTGCCCGCCATGCACAAATTGCCCGACCCGACCGCCGTGTCCGCTCACGCGCTGAATGAAACTCGCCGATACTTCTTCGGCCGCTGTGCCGCCGGCCTGGGCGCGGCCGCGCTGGCCTCG
>JAGFJK010000420.1 GCA_024102795.1 Pirellulaceae bacterium | reverse complement strand
CCCCGGCGGCTTGGCCGGTGCGCACCCCGGCGGCCCGTCGGGCTCCCCCCTATAGCGCTCCCCCCGCCTTCCCCGCCGGGATTCCCGCCGGCTTGCCCGGCGGTTCGTTCGGCTTCCAGCTACAGGGCGCCCCGCGTTCCCCGGTTCGAACCCCGCCGGCTTGCCCGGACGTGTGTTAGTGAGAAACCGAACGATCCGCCGGGCAAGCCGGCGGGATTCTCGAGCGCTTGCCCAGACGTGTGTTAGTCAGAAACCGAACGATCCGCCGGGCAAGCCGGCGGGATTCTCGAGTGCTCGCCACCGATCACAGATGCGATGCTAGCGACACCCAGTGAGTGATGCTACATTCGGAACTCAATTGGTCAGGTCGAAAGGTGTTCCGCTCTACGCGGTGTTTTATACCGAACAACTGGCGACGATCGTCCGCGGCCATCTTTCGACGGTGGCCGAGGTAGATTGCCGATGGTGACGGCTCGAAAGCGACTGCCAGGCGTGTCGTCCGAGGCGGGATGAAGGCTCGCCGGCGAGCCAACTTTTCTCGGGACTCGAACTTTTCAAAACTCTCCCGGCGCGAGTAGTACGCGTGAATCGGCCCGCGTCCGTGATCGTTACCGACCATCCGCTTGCCGGCGGCTACCCGCCGGCGTGGGCCGCCGAATGGGGCCAGGATGTTCACGGTCCGTTCGCGCAACTGACCGTCGCCAAGGCTACCCAGCGGCTCAGGTGGATCCCGGCCGGCTGGTCCGTGCTCGGTTCGCCAATCGACGAGCCTGGACGTTTCGACTGGGAATTCAAACCGCGAACCGTGCACATTCCACGCGGGTTCTGGATGTTCGATACGCCCTGCACGCAGGCCGTCTGGAAAGCCGTAATGCAGCGAAATCCCAGCCGCTTTGACAGCCCCACAAGACCCGTCGAAAGTGTCAGTTGGGACGATTGCCAGGACTTCCTGGGCCGGCTGAGAATGCTCTTGCCGGGCCTGGACGTGGACCTGCCCACCGAGGACCAGTGGGAGTACGCTTGCCGCGCGGGAACCACCGAGGCCACGTATGAAGGTCCAATCGAGATTCTGGGCGAAAACAACGCGCCTGTGCTGAATGCAATTGCCTGGTATGGCGGAAACAGCGGCGTGGAGTTTGAACTGGAGAAAGGTGTAAACGCCAACTCGTGGCGCGAAAGACAGTTCGAGTTCGAAACAGCGGGAACGCATCCCGTGGCCCGCAAACTGCCGAACACCTGGGGCCTGTTCGACATGCTGGGCAACGTGTACGAGTGGTGCCAAGACGAGTGGGTGGAACTGAATTCGCGCCAGCCCACAACTGGCGACCGAACGTCTGCCAGGCGTGTGATCCGGGGCGGGTGCTGGAGCTCGTACGCGCGGAACGTGCGCGCGGCGAACCGGTACTGGTACCCACCGGTCTACCGGAACGGCTACCTGGGCTTTCGTTGCCGAGTTCAGTGAGCTCCAGCCAGTCAAGCGGGCGAAGCGAGTCCTGAGCGACAAGGCCGGTGCGCAGCCCGGCTGAGTTCGCTCAGGGACGAGCGGAGCCGGCGGCAAGGAACGATGCCGAACGAGTTGGCCATAGTCGCCTTTCGCTCCGCGAAAGTAGCGTGGCGGCTTGCGTCAGATAGTCGCCTTTCGCTCCGCGAAAGTAGCGCGGCGGTTTGCGTCAGATAGTCGCCTTTCGCTCCGCGAAAGTAGCGCGGCGGTTTGCGTCAGATAGTCGCCTTTCGCTCCGCGAAAGTAGCGCGGCGGTTTGCGTCAAGCATCCATCTGTAACCCCGGTGCGGGGCCCGCTACTTTCGCGGAGCGAAAGGCGACTATGGGGAAGCGTTGGTGCGGGGCCCGCTACTTTCGCGGAGCGAAAGGCGACTATGGGGAAGCGTTGGTGCGGGGCCCGCTACTTTCGCGGAGCGAAAGGCGACTATGGGGAAGCGTTGGCGCGGGGCCCGCTACTTTCGCGGAGCGAAAGGCGACTATGGGGAAGCGTTGGCGCGGGGCACGCTACTTTCGCGGAGCGAAAGGCGACTATGGGGAAGCGTTGGTGCTGCCGCGGCGTCCGCCGAGGGTTCGGCCGCGGAAGAGCCCCAGAGCGTCAGGCGAACGGTGGTCCAGAACCCACGCCAGGTGTTGAAGGTGGCGTCGACCGCGCTCGGTTCGTAACCGCAGTGCACCATGCAGTCGGCACAGGCCCGATTGCCGCTCGACCGGCCGTAAGACTCCCAGTCGGTCGTCGCCATCAGTTCAGCAAACGACTGGACATAGCCGTGGTCCAGCAGATAGCACGGCTTCTGCCAGCCGAACACGTTGTAGGTCGGGCTGCCCCAGGGCGTACACTCCAGCTCGTAGCGGCCCTGCAGAAACTCCAGGAACAACGGCGTCTGGTTGAACCGCCAGCGGCGGGAAGCCCGGGCCAGCAGGCCGCGGAACAGGTCGATCGTCTGCCGCCGAGCGAGAAAGTGGTCCTGATCCGGCGCCTTGGCGTACGAGTAGCCGGGCGAGATCATCATCCCCTCGACGCCCAGCCGCATCAGTTCGTCAAAGTGCCGCCGCATCCGCGCCGCGTCCACTCCGGCGAACAACGTGGTGTTGGTTGTCACTCGGAAGCCGCGCTCGCGAGCGGCACGGATCGCCTGAATCGCCACGTCGTACACGCCGTCGCGGCACACCGCCGCGTCGTGTTCCTGCCGCGGACCGTCCAGGTGGATCGAAAGGGCCAGGTACTTCGACGGCCGAAACTTGTCCAGCGACTCCGCCAGCTTCAATGCGTTGGTGCAGAGGTAGACGAACTTGCGGCGAGCGACCAGGCCGGCGACGATCCGGTCGATCTCCGGGTGCAGCAGCGGTTCGCCGCCGGGGATCGAGACCACCGGCGCGCCGCACTGGTCCGCCGCGTCGAAGCATTGTTCGGGCGTCAACTGCCGCCGCAGGATCGCCGCCGGATGCTGAATCTTGCCGCAGCCCGCGCAGGCCAGGTTGCAACGCAGCAACGGTTCGAGCATTAGCACCAGCGGATACCGCCGCCGCCCCCGCAGCCGCTGGCCAATCACGTAGCTCGAAACGGCCCAGGTCTGTGCCAGCGGAATGCCCATCGGTCACCGTCCTATGTGGATGTAACGCACTCAATAATCTTCGAGAAAATGTAACCCGAAGCGTGAGTTATGAAGTTGTGCCTTGCATGAACACCGTCTCGGCGAGCATCCCCCCCTTGAGATCACTTCTGGCTCCCTCCCCGCTTCGGGGTCGTGCAGCTTATGAGGTGTTTTGCCGAGGGAATCTGGCGTTACAATCGAGGGAAACTTCGACGGCCTCCGCTTCGGCGAGCGCTCCCCCTCATATCCTTCTGGCTCCCTCCCCGGCTTCCGGGGAGGGTTGGGGAGGGGCTCTTCTGGCACTTCCAAACTCAACCCGCGCCCGCCGGATCCGCTCAATTACCAGCTGAACGCATTCATCCGGTCCCGGATTCCAAACCCGAATCACGACGAATCCGCTTGCCTTCCAATCCATTCTGCGCGTTGAACGCTTGGTTGAGCGTTCTAACCCCGCAGGCCCCTCCCCAGCCCTCCCCGAAGCGGGGAGGGAGCCAGAGGGATTTCAAGGGGGGGCTCGCCCGCCGAAGCGGAAGCCGTCCCAAGGTCCCCGTAGCGGGACCCCTAAATCCCAAGTTTCAAACGCCTTATAAGCTGCACGTCCGCGGTGCGGACGCACAATGGCGAGCGTACTGTCCCAGGGCCAGCAGCGGGAAATACTGTGGATACAGGTGATAGCGCAGGTAGAACACGCGGGGAAAGCCGGTGCCGGTAAACTCCGTTTCATTCCAACTGCCGTCGGCCCGCTGCTGGTCGATCAGCCATTGCACTCCGCGACGCACCGCGTCGTCCTTGCCGTGCCCGGCGGCCAGCAGACCCAAAATGGCCCAGGCGGTTTGCGACGGAGTCGCGGGACCCTGGCCGCGCAACGAAGGAGCGACGTACGAATCGGCCGACTCGCCCCAACCGCCCGACGCCAACTGATGTTTCATCAACCAGGCCGCTCCGCGCGCCATCGCCGGATCGTGGCGGCTCACCTGCGCCTCGGCCAGTCCCACCAGCACCTGCCATGTGCCGTAGATGTAGTTCACGCCCCAGCGTCCCGGCCACGCGCCGTCGCTTTCCTGGGTCGCGCGCAGATAGGCCACCGCGCGATCGATCACCGGGTTGCCAACGACCATGCCGCACTGTCCCAGCGCTTCGAGCACCCGGCCGGTGATGTCCGGCGTGCTGGGGTCGATCATGGCGTTATGATCGGCAAACGGCACGTGGCGGAGCAACTCGCGGTCGTTGTCCTTGTCGAACGCTCCCCAGCCGCCATCGCGATTCTGCATCGCCATGATCCATCGCCGGCCCCGCTCGCACGCCTCGGCCACCGCCTGCAGCGACCCGCCGGGCATGGCGGACGCCGCCGCCGCCG
>JAGFJK010000417.1 GCA_024102795.1 Pirellulaceae bacterium | reverse complement strand
CCGCGGACCCAGCCGCCGCCAGGAAACCGCGGCGGCTGAGCGGACGTGAGCGCGGCACGAGCGTCGCGTGGGGAAGTTGCATGGGGTATTCACCTGCAGTGGTGTTGGACCGAACGGCACGGATGTTGTCGCCAGTCTAAACCGGTGGCGCGGCCGTTCAAAGTGCACGGAGTCCGCCGCGTGTTCCATCCGGTGGCGGTTCCCGGCTTGGCTCGGCTCGGCGCTGGCATCGGGCTTCGCATTCGATTAAGGTGGACCGGTCGCCGCCAACTCGAATAAGCATTTCCAGCCCGGGAAGCGATCAGACCATGTGCCGCTTGCTGAGTTGCCT
The DNA here is from genome assembly GCA_024102795.1 of Pirellulaceae bacterium. Classification (GTDB taxonomy): domain Bacteria; phylum Planctomycetota; class Planctomycetia; order Pirellulales; family Pirellulaceae; genus JAGFJK01. Next base: position 11,574 of record JAGFJK010000417.1, on the reverse strand, counting down.
TACCGCCTTGGCCAGTATCGCCTTTCGCTCCGCCATAGTCGCCTTTCGCTCCGCGAAAGTAGCGGAACTTGAGGATCGCGTTCCGTTGGCCAAGTCCTCGCCAGAGGCTCGCTACTTTCGCGGAGCGAAAGGCGACTATGGCCTGGCCCGCTACTTTCGCGGAGCGAAAGGCGACTATGGCCTGGCTCGCTACTTTCGCGGAGCGAAAGGCGACTATGGCCTTCTGGGATGGTGCCTGGCACTGATGCTGTGCGCGCAGCATGGTATGCCCGCAAGCGCCAGCGCCGAACAGCCGAAACGTCCGAATATCCTCTGGATCACCAGCGAGGATAACGGCCCGCACCTGGGCTGCTACGGCGACCAGTACGCCACCACGCCGCAATTGGATGCTCTGGCGGCTCGCGGCATGATCTACTGGAACGCCTGGTCCAACGCGCCCGTCTGCGCTCCGGCCCGAACCACCATTATCTCAGGCCTCTACCCGCCCAGTACCGGATCGCAGCACATGCGGAGCATGACGCGGCTGCCTGAGGGCATGTTGATGTATCCTCAGTATCTGCGGGCCGCCGGCTACTATTGCACCAACAACAGCAAGGAAGACTACAACCTGCAGAAGCCGGGGCAGGTCTGGGACGAGTCCAGCAACAAGGCCCACTGGAAGAACCGCCAGCCAGGCCAGCCGTTCTTCGCCGTGTTCAACCACACGGTCACTCATGAGAGCCAGATCCGCCGGCGCCCGCACCAGGCGGTCCACGATCCCAGCCAGGTACCGCTGCCGGCCTACCATCCGGATACGCCCGAATCTCGCCGCGACTGGGCTCAGTATTACGACAAGCTGAGCGAGCTGGACGAGTTGGCCGGCCGCAACCTCCGCGAACTCGAAGCCGCCGGCTTGGCGGACGACACAATCGTCTTCTATTACGGCGATCATGGGCCTGGCATGCCGCGCAGCAAGCGCTGGCCGTATGACTCCGGCCTGCGCGTGCCGCTGATCGTGTACTTCCCGCCCCAGTTCCGTCATCTGGCCCCGAAGGAATACCAGGAGGGCGGGCGCAGCCAGCGACTGGTCGGATTCATCGACCTGGCTCCCACCGTGCTCAGCCTGGCCGGCATTCAGCCGCCAGACTTCTATCAGGGGCATGCCTTCGCCGGAGAATTCGCCGCCGAACCGCCGGAATACGCTTATGGTTTCCGCGGCCGGATGGATGAACGTTACGACATGGTGCGTTCGGTCCGCGACCAGCGTTACGTCTACATCCGCAACTACATGCCACACAAAATCTACGGGCAGTACATCGCCTATATGTTCGAGACGCCCACGACGCGCGTCTGGAAGCAGCTCTACGACCAGGGACAGTTGCAGCCCCCGCGGACGTATTTCTGGGAGCGGAAGCCGCCCGAGGAACTGTACGACCTGCAGAATGACCCGGACGAAGTCCGAAACCTGGCCAGCTCCACCGAGCACGCCGAGGTGCTGGAACGGCTCCGGGCAGCCCAGCGCAAGTGGGCCTATGAAATTCGCGATCTGGGATTCCTGCCGGAGTACGAGATCCACGAGCGTTCGGCCGGGACCACTCCGTACGAAATGGGACACGACCAGGCTCGCTACGACCTGCGGCGGATTGGCCGCACCGCGGAGCTGGCGTCATCTCTGGCGGACGACGCGACCGGCCAGTTGATCGAACGCCTGGGCGATGACGACAGCGCGGTCCGCTACTGGGCCGCGCAGGGCCTGCTGATGCGGGGCGCGACGGCGGTGCGGGCCGCCCGGCAGCCGCTACGGGAAGCCCTGAGCGACCAGTCGCCCGTGGTCCAGATTCTGGCCGCTCAAGCCCTGAGCCAGTACGGTGACGAGCAGGACTTGAAGCAAAGTCTGCCTTTGCTGCTGAAGTACGCCGATGTCAGTTCCCACGGCCTGTACCTCTCGATGCTCGCCCTGAACGGCCTGGACGAACTGGGCCCGAAGGCGGCCGGTGTGAAGGCCGAACTGGCGGCGTTGCCCGTTGAGGATTCACGGGTCCTGGGCCGGATGGGACACTATGTCGGCAACCTGCTGACCAAGATCCTGCGGGATTTGCCTTGAACTCACGGGTGGAACGTCTGTCCCAGGCGTCCTTCCGACAGGCCAACGTCCCCTCACCCCCCGCGACTGCCCCCTGCCCCCTGCCCCCTGCCCCCTGCCCCCTGACAACTGACAACTGATAACTGATAACTGATAACTGATAACTGATAACTGATAACTGACAACTACCACAGGGTTGAACACCGACTACGATTGGCGATAATGAGCCGGTACCGGGTTACTCGGCAATCCTGGCCTGGCGTTTCTCATCTCCCGTTCGTTTCGGGATTCGCGCCGCGGAGTTTTCACAAGGAGACGGCAATGCAGAAGCAAAATGTGAGGGTTCTCGTTGGGCTGAGCGTGCTGGCGGTGTTCGCCACGCTGGGTCGAGCGGAAGAAGTCAGCGGCTTGAAGCGCGGTACTCCGCAGCTCAAGTCGGCCGGTTCACTGGCGTTCGGACCGGAAGGCGTGCTGCTGGTCGGCGACGCGGCCTCGGCGACGGTGTTTGCGATTGCGACGGGTGACAAGCCGGCCGGCGCCGCCGGCGCTCGCGTCAAGCTGGACGATGTCCAGGGCCAGGTGGCGAAACTGCTCGGCGCCAGCGCCGCCGACGTGCAGATCAACGACCTGGCGGTGAATCCGGCCACCGGCAATGTGTTCCTTTCCGTTTCGAAATCCAACACGCCGGCGTTGGTTCGCATCAGCACGGACGGGACGCTGGCCCAAATGGAGCTGACCAACGTGCCGTTCGCCAAGGCGGCACTGGCCGATGCGCCGCCGGATCAGGTCGTGGGCGAGGGACGGCGGCAACGCAATCCCCGCAGCGAATCGATCACGGACCTGGCCTATGTTGACGGCCAGATCCTGGTCTCCGGCTTGTCGAGTGCCGATGCGCCGTCGAGCGTCCGGTCGCTGGCCTTCCCGCCGTCCGACACCGACAAGGGAACCAGTCTGGAAATCTATCACGGAGCCCACGGCAAGCTGGAAGACTACGCCGCGATCCGCGCCTTTGTGCCGTTCACGATCGGCGGTGAAGCTCACCTGCTGGCCGCCTACACCTGCACGCCGCTGGTGAAGTTCCCCGTTTCGAGTCTCGTCCCCGGCGAGAAGGTTCGCGGCACGACCGTGGCCGAACTGGGCAACCGCAACCGCCCCTTGGACATCATCGTCTATCGCAAGGACGGCAAGGAATACCTGCTGATGGCCAACAGCAGCCGCGGCGTGATGAAGGTCAGCACCGAGAATATCGGCCAGCAACAGCCGATCACCGCGCCGGTCGGTGGCGGCGGAACGGCCGGCCAGCCGTACGAAACGGTCAAGCAGTTGGAGGGCGTGGTTCAACTCGACAAGTTGAATGACGAATACGCCGTGGTGCTGCAGCAGACCGAGGGCGGCGCGCTGAACCTGCGAACGGTTCCGCTGCCGTGAGAAGTTGTCAGTGATCAGTTGTCAGATGGGCTTCTGGCCTGTTTGAGGGACCGGGCTCTGACTGATCTGGTAGTTTGACGAACAACGCAGAATCCCGGTCGGACTTTGCTCCGGCCGGGATTTTTTTTAACCGTTCACGGGGGGTGGACTTCCCAACCAGCATCAGCCACTGGGTCTCGCGGCCATCGGACCTGTGATCGACGGCGAGCGCGTAATCACCGAACGAGCGCTGGCGAATCCCGCCGGGCAAGCCGGCGGGATTTTCTGTTTCGCTCACCAGTCGTGCTTGTTCATTCCGCTCATCGGTTCGGCTGCTGGCGCAGCAGGGCCAGCGTGGCCCAGCCGCTGGTCGAAAGCCGCTGAGCGTAGCTTTCGGCCAGCGGTGGACGAGTGGTTTCCGGCCAACTGCCATCGTCCAGTTGGCTGGCCACCAGGTACGCCCGGCCCCGCGCCATCCGCTCGCCGTCCAGCCCCGGATCGCCTGCCCGCCGCAGAGCGAGCAAGACGACGGCCGTATCGAACGGCTCCGGGGCCTGATTGCGATAGGGTCCCCAACCTCCTCCGCGGTGCTGGCTGTCGCGGAGCAACGCCAGGCAGTGTTGCCGTAGAGCCTGCGCCTGGTGGTCCTGGCCGTCGTCCAAGGCCAGCAGCGCACCGGACGCGTTGAGCATGTTTTCGGGTCGCTGGGAACGCAGCCAGCGCTGTGCCAGGTCGAGTTGCGGCTGAAAACGGCGGGCATCGGCGGTCCGCAACAATTGGCTGGCCAAAGCCGTCGAGAGAAACGGGCCGTAGGTGACCGGCGAACCGAGACTGCCGGCCGCATCGGCTTTCCAGCAGCCTGTCGGTGTCTGGGCGTCCGCGATGCGGGCGGCAACTTGTCCCAGTGCCTCGTCGCCGCGCACCGCGCTGGAGTCGATCGCGGCCAGCAGCGACGCACCGAACTGCAGGTCGGCCAGTTGCTTGTCGCTGAACTCGCCTTCGCCCCCGTTGTGTTCCCACTCCGCCGGCCGCAGCAGCCAGAGGTTGGTATCGTCCAAGGCCGCGGCAGGCACGGGGAATCCCAAGCGTTGAGCGTGGTAAAGAGCCCTGGCCGCGTCGCCGTTGTTATGGCAGGAGAAACACTTGTTGTCGGCTGGCCAGCGAGCGACCTCGCGGGACAGGAACTCCAGCGCTCGCTTCACACAGGCCGTTTCCTCGACGGGCACCGGCCCGACCGGGCTGTTCGCGGCCGCGGTTGCCTGGCGGTTGGCGGGTTGAGCTGGCAGCATGTTCTGGCCGCAGGTGAGCCACCAGACTACCGGGCCCGCCGCCAGGAGTGCCAGCGCCCTGCAGGTTCCAGGCAATACAATCGGCATCGTCCACCTCGTGGGGCTCAATCTACTCATGCCCGCCCGACTTGATCGTTGGCATCCGCGGTTCCGCGTGCTATAGGTTATTGGCCGCGAGCTGCCACCTATCATAACCCGCCTGCTTCCGCGTAGGAGCCCGTACGATGAAGCGTCTGATCTGCTTGGGACTGCTGGCCCTGTCGCTGGCGGCATTGCCGCTCGGCGAACGGCGGTTGCCGGCCAGCGAAACGGCCCACCCCGCCGCCGGCGGCCGGCCACTGCTGTACCACCCCGCGCACGGTCCACGGCGCCCTGCAAGGCCCCCGGTACCGCATTACCAGAAACACGCTCCCAACTGGCGATTCTACGGCTATCATCCGCAATACGAGGGCGGCTTCCACGCCCGCCACCTGCAGGATATTGGCTATCCCGACGCCGAAATCAACTGGGTCCGCGGCCGCGCCTGGTGACGAATCGACCTCTGGGGTCGATTTGGCCATTCCCAGAGCTTCCCAACCACCGCGTTTGACAAAATGTCCTCAGAGGTCGTTTGCCACATGCCGGATGGATTCATCGTGCGCGGGGCGTCGGCGAGCGACGTGGAGACGCTGGTCGAATTCAATCGGGCGCTGGCCCGCGAGACGGAGGACCGCGAACTGGATCCGTACCGCCTCCAGGCTGGCGTGGCTGGACTGCTGGCCCGTCCCGACGCCGGTTTCTACCTGCTGGCCGAACGCCACGCGCGGGCGGTGGGCGGCCTGCTGGTCACGTCCGAATGGAGCGACTGGCGGAGCGGCTTCTTCTGGTGGATTCAGAGCGTCTACGTGCGGCCCGACTTCCGCCGCCAGGGCGTCTTCCGCCTGCTTTACGAGTCGGTCCGGCGGCAAGCCCGGCAGCGGGACGATGTCTGCGGGCTGCGGCTGTATGTGGAGCGCGCGAACCTGGCCGCTCAGACGACCTACCGGGCGCTGGGCATGCGGGCCACCGCGTACGAAGTCTACGAAGAGGAATTCACGGGCGGCTCGAGCTGAATCATTTCAGGCACGGTTCCAGCATGCTCAGCGGCACATAGAACTTCGCATAGCGTTTGCCGTCGGAGTAGCGCGCGCCGCGCAGGTCCTCGACCAGCACCGTGGCCCGCCGCGTGATGCGATTGACCACGCCCACGTGCGGCACACCGTCCAGTTCGAATCGCACCCGGTCGCCCGGACGAATGCCGTACCGGGTCCTGGCCCGTTCACTGGCCGTGATCAGGTCGTGCGTGTGGTCGGTGTGTCCGAACAGATTGTGCGTGATCGACTGGAAGCGCGTCGCCGCGCAGTTGGAATCGAACCACTCGAGCATCTCGACCAGGTGAACGATCTCGTGCTCCATGATCCGCTGCATCGCCTGCAAACGGTCCTGGCAGAGCACGCCGCTGACGCGCACCGAACGTTGCACGTCGCCGAAAGTCTGAAACAGCAGGGTCGTCGAGACGGTGATTTCGTAACTCGTGACCAGCGGTCCCTGGGGCTGCGGACGCCATTGGAACCGCGTGGTCTTGCCACCGGCCTTGGTCATCCGCCGCGACAACCGGAAGTCGATCCGATTGCCCCGCTCGTCCAATGTCTGGTGGCAGCACCCGGCAAAGAAGGCCTGGTCGTACAGATCGAACATCCGCCGCAGGTCGTGCGGATGAATGACCGTGAAATTGCCGCGGTCCAGGTGAACGGACTCCCGCAGCACGCGGTGATAAATCTGCTCGGTCAGCCGGCCGATCTGTTCGGGAGGCAAGGCAGCCCGCAGCGCGGCTTGTCGGAGCGTCGTCGTCATGCCGATCTCCATACCGGTAAACTCTGAGCTGAGAAAACCGTGTGGTTCCGATCCAGGAGACGGCCCCATGACCATCCCGGCCACATGGTAACTCAGCCGACGGCCGCTCACAACTTTTGCTGGCCGGTTCGTGCCGCCGATTCTTGCTCGCCCGCAGGCGCATCGCGTCTCACGCCTTGGGAGGCGCGGCGGGCGGATTCGGCGAGGTGGGCGACGGCGCCGCATCGCGCTCCTCATACTGTTCGTTCAACATCGACGGGCAAACCTCCTTGACGCCGCACTCCTCGCAGATGATGTGGATCAGGTCGGCGCCCGACAGCTTGATGTTGTTGTCATGGCAAAGCTGATAAAGCTTCCGCAGATGGACGCACGTCATGAGGTTTCCTCCCTGCTCGCGGCAGTCCGCGGCCGCGTCACGCTTCCGGCACGCGCCGGGCTTGGATTCATACCTGGGGTTCCCAGCCGCTTTCGTATTCCCGCCGCCACAGCTCCATCGCCTGCTCGTCGTTCAAGATGTGGCCGTTGGCCGGATCGCACTGCAGCGCGCGGCCGGTGCGGTGAGCGATGTTGCCCAGGTGGCACAGCAGCGTGCTCTTGTGACCCTCGGCGATCTCGGCATTCAAGTTCAGCGGCTTGTCCTCGCGGATCGCCTGGATGAAGTTGGCGATATGCTCGGTGTCGCCCCGGTTCGGGGCCGCGTGCCGGGCGACCTGCTTGTCGTTCTTGTCAAAAACGACGTACCCGCCGCCGGCATCCAGTTCCAGGGCACCCTGCTCCCCGTAGAAGACCACGAAGCCGCCCCCGTGCTTGTTGCAGCTCAAGCCTTCCCAGGTAATCGCCCGTCCATCCGCGAATTCGTAGCAGGCCGTATGCGTATCGGGCGTCTCCTGGTCGTCCTGATAGCAGTAGCGGCCTCCCGACGAGGTGACGCGGACGGGGAAATCGACGCCCAGTCCCCAGCGGCACAGGTCGAGCGTGTGGACGCCGTTGTTGCCCAGTTCACCGTTGCCCCAGTGCCACCGCCAGTGCCAGTCGTAGTGCACGACGTTGTCCAGGTATGGACGGCGCGGGGCCGGTCCCTGCCACAGTTCATAGTCCAGGTTCGACGGCACGGCGGCCGGCTTGCCCACGCCGATCGACGGCCGCAGATTGTTGTACCAGCTTCGCGACAGGTACACCCGGCCAATCACGCCGTCGCGCAGGGCCTGCATCGCGGCCTGCGTGCCCGCGCCGCTACGCCGCTGCGTTCCCACCTGCACGGCCCGCCGGTGCTTGCGGGCCGCCAGCACCATCTGTTCGCCTTCCCACGGATTGTGGCTGCAGGGCTTCTCGACGTACACGTGCTTCCCGGCCGAGCAGGCCAGGATGGTCGCGGGCGCGTGCCAGTGATTCGGCGCCGCGCAGACCAGCGCATCGACTGTCTTGTCGTCCAGGATCCGGCGAAAGTCGGTGATCGCTTCGGGGGCCCGAGCCACACCGGCCCCTTCCAGCAGCTTGACTCCGCTTCCCGCGCGCTCGCTGTCCACGTCGCAGACATACTTGACTTCCACCCCCGGCAGGCCGGCGAATGTCGCCGCCAGGCTGCGGCCACGCGACAGCCCCATCACTCCCACCACCACCTGGTTGCTGGCCGCCTCCTGCCCCAGCGACACCTTGCCCGCCAGCGCCAGACCCGCCGCGGCTCCCGCCACCGCCGCTCCACCGAGGAAACTTCTGCGATTCAAATTGTCCGACATGCTGATTCTCCTGGCGGAAACGGCCCAGCCGCAACTGGACACTGGGGTGTGTTTGGAGGAGCTTCGCCAGGCGTTCCACGATCCGCGGACGCCTTTCCAAAATTGTAAACTCGCGCCTCCAACCCTGCCCAGCCGGCGCCGGCCCGCCGAGTTTTCGTTGCCAACGCCCGGCACCGTAAATAGACTCGAAAGCTGGGGAGTTCGACCGATGACGCAAGACATGCACCGATTGGCGTGGCGACTGGGCCTGTTCCATGGCCTGCTGGGCCTGGCAACCCTGGCACTGCTGGTCGCCTGCTGGCCCGCGGGCGCCGAGACGACCGATCTGGCCGCCGCCTTCTCCTTGCTCGGACAGACTTGCCAACTGAGTGCCGGTCAGCGGATGGTTCTGCTGGTCATTCTGGCCGGACTGCTGGGCAGCCTGATCCACGGCAGCTCGTCGCTGGCCGACTACGTGGGAAACCAGCGGCTGAGTCCCCACTGGGTGTGGTGGTACCTGCTGCGACCCTTCATCGGCGCTTCGCTGGCTCTGGGCGTGTACGTGGTCTTTCGTGCCGGCCTGATCTCGAGCAACAGCGACGGAGGCGGACTGAACCTGTTCGGCTGCCTGGCGATTTCGTTTCTCTCCGGACTGTTCTCCAAACAGGCGCTCGACAAACTGAACGAAGTCTTTTCGACCCTGTTCCGCACGGCCGAGGGCGACCGACGAGCGGACAAACTGACCGATGGCCCCGAAATCCACGACGTGCAGCCGGCCAACGTGCCGAGGGGCGCGGCGGCGGCCAGCCTGACCCTGAACGGAAGCGGCTTCCTCTCCAGCTCCGAAGTGCTGGTCGACGGCCGGCCCCGCCCGACAACCTTCGTCAGTCCGAACGAAGTTCGCGTGGCGCTGCAACCTGAGGATTGTGCCACCGCCGGCACGCTCCGAGTGATGGTCGTGAACTCCCAGCCCGGCCGCAGCCTGTCACGGATTGTGGAAGTGCCCGTCGTGGAACCAGCCGCGCCCTAGTCGCCATTGTCGCCTTTCGCTCCGCCATTGTCGCCTTTCGCTCCGCGAAAGTAGCGCGGAAGCTGCTGCTGAGCGTCCATTGGAAGCGGCTGTTTTAGGCCCGCTACTTTCGCGGAGCGAAAGGCGACTGTGGCGCTACTTTCGCGGAGCGAAAGGCGACTAGGGCGCTACTTTCGCGGAGCGAAAGGCGACTATGACGACTATGTCCGCCACTTTCGCGTTGTCGTAGGCTGCCGTTTTTGATACACCTCCGCTGGCGCCGGTTGCCGCGCTCGACTTCGTCAAACCTTGGGCCGTTGTGATGGCATCGATTACGCTGACCGACTCGCTGCCGCTGGAAGCTCCCCACCACACCTGGCGGTTCGATCCGCCACTGGAGCGATGCCCGCTTTGCGCCGCCGCCGCCCTGGTCTGGTTCGATCGCGATTACCTGGGACGCCGAGTGGATCGCTGTGGCGACTGCGGCCTGCTGCTGATGAACCCGCAGTATACCGCCGGCTACCTCGACCAGTATTACTCGCGGTACTACGCAGGCAGCCAGCGGAACGGCGCGCTGCCGGCCGGCGATCCCCACAGCGGCAGCCGCCAGGTCGCCGCCAAGACCGCTCGCCTGCGATGGCTCGGTCGGTTTGTCACGCCCGGCCGCCTGCTATGCGTGGGCTGCGGAGACGGCCTGGAACTGCGACTGGCCGGGCAACTAGGCTGGCTGCCCGAAGGCCAGGAAGTCAACTCGTCGTACGTCGCCCAGTTGCGGCGACAGTTGGACCTGCCGTTATACGCGGGAGAACTGGTGGACCTGCAGTTGCCAGCCGGACGCTACGACGCGATGTTCCTGGACCAGGTGCTGGAGCATCCCCGCCGGCCGCAAGATCAACTGCGGGAAATCCATCGGCTACTCCGCCCCGGAGGCGTCGTGCTGATTGCTTGTCCGAATCTCGGCTCGCTGGCCAATCGCTGGAAAACGGCGCTAGGCAGAACGGGCCTCAAGCAACGCCGGGGCCGTCACTACGATATGTTCCACCACTTGTTTTTCTACCGTCCCCAGGTGCTGCGCCGGGTCCTTGAACGGCACTTTGGCTTCGACGTGTTGGCGGTGGAGGGAGATCCGGAAGGCGGGCGGCGCCGGGATGCCGCCGGCTGGTGGAACGAACTGCGACGCCGCTGGCCAGCACTGGAAAGCAGCTTTCGCCTGGTGGCCCGCAAAGTCAACTGACAACGGTCAAGCCACAACCGGCAACTGACACCGGTCAACTGACAGCTCAACTCTACCGACGGCCGCGGCGGCGTCCGCGTGGGCCACCACTGCCTCCTCCGCGGGAGCTGCCACCGCCACCGGACCGGCTCCGCGACTGCAGATTCGAGTCGACAATGACCGAGATGGCCTGCTCCCAGGTCGGGATCTTGCGGTGCTTGGGTGCTCCCGGTTCGCCCCCACCCTCGCGGCCTCGCGAACCCTCTTCGTCGTCTTCGTCCAGCTCGTCCCAGTTCGGCTCCGGTTCGTCGTCGTCGTCGTCCGCGGCGCCAGCCGCCTCGGACGTTTCCCGAGCCGCGGGTCGGCGCTCTTCCGAACGGCCAGCACTGCCACCCGCACTGCCACGACGCCGCCTCCGCCGACGGCGGCGGAAGCCCGTCTCGCCTTCTTCCGCTTCCCGGTCGGAGCCGGCTTCGGACTCGGCCGACTCTTCCCACTCGGAACTCTCGTCGTCCAGGCCTGGCGCGCTTTCCAGCGCCTCGTCGGTTGTGTCCGGCCCGCGCCCGCTCGGCGACTCCTCGCCCGGTCGCTCGCGCCGGCCGCGTCGCCTCCGCCGGCGCCGAACCGCCGGTTCCCGCTGCTGGTCCTCCGACTCCAGTTCCGACCCGCTTTCGTCCCGCAATTCGAACATCTCGGTCAAGGTGTCCGAATCGTCCAGGATCGTCGGCGGCTCGATGTAGCCGGGCAAATCCTCCAGGCGCGGTTCATCCGCCTCGTCGAAATCCCCGGCTTCCGCGGCCAATGGCGGTTGCCGCCAATCGAAGCTGGCGGACTGCGCGGCCGGTTCGACCAATCGCGGCTCACGCTCAATCTCGGTCGGGCTTTCCCATGCCGACCGCCTCGGTTCCGCCGCTCCACTGGGCCGGGATGGCTCCGAGCGGACTTCCGTTGGCGGCGACGGCGGCTCGACCCGCGGCGCGGCGGCCACCCGTGCGGCCGGCGGTTGG
>JAGFJK010000396.1 GCA_024102795.1 Pirellulaceae bacterium | reverse complement strand
CCAGCTCGACTTCCGCCGCGCTCCCCCGCATCAACGCGGCGCCGCCACCCGCCACGATCCTGGACTACGACGATCCTCCGCCGCAGTCACCCGCCGGCGCTGCCGCGACGTCTGCGGCTCAGCCGGTTCCAGAACCCGGCCGCCAGCCCCCGGCGGGACGAGGCAAGCGCCCGGCGGGACCAGGTAAGCGCCCGGCAGGACCAGGTAAGCGCCCGGCGGGACCAGGTAAGCGCCCGGCAGGACCAGGTAAGCGCCCGGCAGGACCAGGTAAGCGCCCGGCAGGGCGGGGCAAGCCGCCGGCAGGACAGGGCAAGCAACGATCGAAGGGGCGGCGATGAGCAGCCGAGGGAATCCGCTGCACGCCGCCTGCTATGCCGACGATGCCGTTCAGCGAACCGTCCCGATCGTGTCCAACGTGCCGATCGCCGCCGACACGTTCCGGCTGCGAGTCGCGTGTCCGGAGATCGCCCGGCGGATACTGCCTGGCCAATTCCTCATGGTTCGGCTTTCCGGCTGTAACGATCCACTGATTGGCCGGCCGCTGGCCATGTACGATGTCGGGCACAGCCTGCCCGACGTGGAACACGCCGCGCCAGGCGACGTCAGCGACCCGGATTCGCGACGGGAGCCGCCGCGGACACTCGACGTGGTCTACCTGGTGAAGGGCAAATTCACCCAGCGCCTGGCGCTGATGCAGGCCGGGCAACTGCTGGACATCTGGGGACCGCTGGGTAACGGCTTTCCGGCTCGGCCCGCAGCGCATCTGATCCTGGTGGCCGGAGGGATTGGTCAGACGCCATTCCTGGCCGTGGCCAAGGAAGCTCTGGGACTGCAGCGTTTTGGAGCGACGTCGCGGCCGGAAGCGCGGGCCGATCGAGTGACGTTGTGTTATGGGGCGCGGCGAGCGGACTTGCTGGCCGGACTGGACGACTTCCAGCAGACTGGCGTCCAGGTGCAGGTTTGCACGGACGACGGCTCCCGCGGACGGCAGGGGCTGGTGACCGATCTGCTGCTCGACGCGCTGCCGGCCGACGTGAGTGGCGTGCGAGTGCTGGCCTGCGGCCCGGAACCGATGCTGGAGGCAGTGGCCCGGATCGCCGGGCAGAGGCAAGTACCGTGCGAAGTGTCCCTGGAAACTCCGATGGCCTGCGGCATCGGGATCTGTTTCACCTGCGTGGCTCGCGTCCGCGACGAAACGGGCCAGTGGGACTACAAGCGGACGTGCGTCGAGGGTCCCGTGTTTGACGCCGAAAAGATCGTTTGGTGAGAAGTTGTCAGTTGTCAGTTTGCAATTTGCAATCTCAACCTCCGACGAACGCGTGACCCCTCGCGCCACCAGTGGCGATGAAGATCTTGGCTGGGTCTTTAGAGACAGCTCCCGCGGACCGGTCGATTTCCCGCGCGGGCGTCAGCAGTTGAAACGGCCGGCCCTGTTTTGCCGGGCGGTGATCGAAAGCTGGGCGGGGAAACCCGCCCGGCTACCCGATTCGGCGATTCAAGGGTTCGGGAAAACGCGCTAACGGCAGGAAACCTCTTGCATTGGCCTCACTCTGGGATGCGGCAAGGGACGCCCTTCCGATGCGAAATGGGCGACCACTTCTTCTTGTGATATCGGTCGCTTGGCTTCACTGTTGAATCTCCTCGATAGCTTGGCGCACTTGCTTCTCCTGATATATATGGCTTGGCGTCATCCCCGAGAGTTCCGCTTAGAGTTACTACGCCGTGATACCGGGGATGAGTTAGTTTTCGGTGAGAGCCCTTGCCACCGGGAATCTCCTCGAACCCTGCTGCCTTCAAATCCGCAAGCAATTCCCGGATCTTCCTTGGCATTGCTCAACGACGGCCGTAACCGGGCGGCGACGATCAATTCTCCACTACGACTCCGCGTGACTTCGCCGCTCCGGTTCACGGCTTTGTTCGGCGACAGTCGCGGTGCGTGATTCGAAACGAGCGATCTCTTCTTTCAACTGATTGATAAGTCGCTTAAGTGATCTTGTGCTCAATTCCGTCACGTGTTCATCGCTACCGCTGTCTTGCCTATTCGCCTCATACCGACTTTCGAGCAGGCGAAGCTTTTCACGAGTCACTTCGAGCTCGCGCTGACTTTGTAGACTCATCGAACGATCTCCACCATACCTTTATTCACGGAGTGCCGATCCGTAGCGAAGAACTGGTTTACCAGCAAGTCGAAATCCGCTTGATTCCTGCGCGCAGCGCTAAGTCAGTCAACCATCTCAGCGATTCCATTTGCGTCCGGCGTACCTCTGACTCGCGTCCGAAACGATCCTCAACTTCGCCCAGCGTGGCGGGATGGACACCCTGGGGTAAGTAGCCATTTTCATCAAATGGTGGAATCATCCTAATCCTGCTTCACGTCCATGCAAAAAGTCCGTAGGCCGAACGAATTGCGATGTATCCGGCGGCAGGATGCGGACGGATAGATCGGCGTTGAACTTTGTCGCCCGCCGACCGGCCCCGCGCCACGGGCTATGCGAATTCTATCCGCCGGGGACTGGCGGTCGCAAGGGATTTTGGGGCCGGTACCAGATGGGAGCGACCGGCGAATTCAGGACCTCGCGCCAACTTCGCCGAGTTTCCATCAGCACCAGTTGCAATCTGCCACCGATTGCTCCAGCAGACCCGTGGCGTACGAGTGGCGCGGGACGTGAGGCGTGACCAGTTGCATCCGCTGGCTGTCGATGTCCCGAATCCGCAGTTCGGCTTCGGAGAAGCGCAGGCCGGCCGCGTAGAGCGTCATCAGGAAGGTTCGTTGCTTGAGGTTCGGCGTGCATTGCAGGAGCGCCTCGACTTCCTCGAAACTCAGGACCGTGGGCAGTCCGCCGGGGCCGCTTGGCGAAGGGCACCATGGCCTCATGCAAGGGCTTGCCGACAAAGCGGGCGAAACGTTGGACGTGGTAGGTGTAGGCGTCGATGGTGGCCTGTGCCTTGTGTCGGATCCTCATGTCGCCGACCATCCGCTGGATGACTGGGCACAGACGTTGTTGATGAGGCTTCACTGGCGCATCTCCTGGATTGCATGAACTCGGCGCCGCGCGGTACCCCCTCGACGTGAAGTGGCGCTGGCACCTCCATTCCAGAATGATCGCCAGGGACCATCGCGCAAGTCCTTACAACCGGAATCCTCGTTACCACCGGACCCCTGCCTGGCGGCCTGGGCGGTGGCCGAGCCAGCGCGGCGCGGC
>JAGFJK010000355.1 GCA_024102795.1 Pirellulaceae bacterium | reverse complement strand
CTCCGAACCCGATTGGGGACAATCGGGCTACACTCCGAACCCGATTGGGGACAATCGGGCTACACTCCGAACCCGATTGGGGACAATCGGGCTACACTCCGAACCCGATTGGGGACAATCGGGCCACACTCCGAACCCGATTGAGGACAATCGGGCCACACTCCGAACCCGATTGAGGACAATCGGGCTACACTCCGAACCCGATTGGGGACAATCGGGCCACACTGGACAATCGGGCCACATTGCCATGCTTATCGACGATGATTCCG
The DNA here is from genome assembly GCA_024102795.1 of Pirellulaceae bacterium. Taxonomy (GTDB): domain Bacteria; phylum Planctomycetota; class Planctomycetia; order Pirellulales; family Pirellulaceae; genus JAGFJK01. The sequence continues at coordinate 3,640 of JAGFJK010000355.1, read as the reverse complement.
ATTCGCTGGACGCCAACGAGCGGCTGCGGAACCAGTACACCGAGCTGGCTCAGTTGGCCGGTTCGCTGGCTCATGAGATCAAGAACCCGCTCTCCGTGATCCGCATGAACATGGATCTGCTGGCGGAGGATTTCGCCGACGCGGAAACGCCGCGCGAGCGGCGGGCGCTGGGCAAGATCGCGCTGGTGCACGAGCAGTGCGGTCGGCTGGAGAACCTGCTCAACGACTTCCTGCGGTTCGCCCGCGTCAGCCACCTGCAGCTACTGCCGGGCAGTCTGAATCAGCAGGCCGAGCGGGTGCTGGACCTGTTCGAACCGCAGGCTCGCGAGCAGGAGGTGGAGATCATCCGCTATCTGGACGCGGACCTGCCGAGCGTGTTGATGGACAGCGAGAGTCTGCAGGCGGCGCTGGTGAACCTGGTCAAGAACGCGTTGGAGGCGATGCCGGGCGGGGGCGAACTGATGGTCCGCACCTATGTCGCTCGCGGCTGCGCCGCGTTGGACCTGATCGACACGGGCTGCGGCATGGACCCGCAAACGGCCGTGCGGATGTTCGATACGTTTTTCTCGACCAAGCAGGGCGGCTCCGGGCTGGGCCTGCCCACGACGCGCAAGGTGATCGAGGCTCACGGGGCGCGGATGGACGTGCAGAGTGCCGTGGGCCGCGGCACGAAGTTCACGCTGGAGTTCCCCTTGCCGCCGCGCCTGACGACAGAGCCATAGTCGCCAGAGTCGCCTTTCGCTCCGCGAAAGTAGCGCGCCCCGCTCGTGGGGCCTGCGCCTGCGCAGGGGAGTCGCCAGAGTCGCCTTTCGCTCCGCGAAAGTAGCGCGCCCCGCTCGTGGGGCCTGCGCTTTCAGAGGGGCCAGCGCTACTTTCGCGGAGCGAAAGGCGACTATGCCGCTACTTTCGCGGAGCGAAAGGCGACTACACCGCTGCCTTCGCGGAGCCCTTGGCGGCACGGGCCACCGGTTTGAGCGGCCGGGGACATGCGGTATTATCAACGGCATGTCTGAAGAACTTGAAATCGAACCTCGGGAAGCGGCCAGCCAGCCGATCCGCGTGTTGATCGTGGACAACGACCGGGCCGTGGCCGATACGATGTCCGAGAGCCTGGAGCGGATGGGCTACGAGTGCGTCACGGCCACGTCGGGGCCGGAGGGCAAGCGGCACATTCAGCAGGAATCGTACGACGTCGTGGTCACCGACCTGGTGATGGACGGCGTGGACGGCATGGAGCTGCTGGCGTTGTCCCGGCAGGTGTTGCCGGGGGCCGAGGTGATCATGGTGACCGGCCACGCCTCGGTGCCCAAGGCGGTGGAGGCAATGCAGCAGGGCGCGTTCAACTTCCTGGAAAAGCCGGTCACGACCAAGCGGCTGCGGGCGGTCACGGACCGGGCGGCGGACGCGGTCCGGCTGCGGCGGCAGAACCTGGAGCTGAACCAGCGGTTGGACGAGCGGTTCGGTTTCGAGGGGATCATCTACGCCAGCCAGGAAATGCAGAACGTGCTGGAGCGGGTGCGGCGGATCGCGCCGACCGACGCCACGGTGCTGATCGCGGGCGAAAGCGGGACGGGCAAGGAACTGATCGCTCAGGCGATTCACCAGAACAGCCCCCGCAAGGGCAAGCGGATGGTGCCGCTGAACTGCGCGGCGGTGGCCGAGAACCTGGTGGAAAGCGAGCTGTTCGGGCACGTTCGCGGGTCGTTCACCGACGCGCACAACGACCGCGTGGGCGCGTTCGAGTACGCCAACGGCGGGACGCTGTTCCTGGACGAAGTGGGCGACATGCCGCTGGCCACGCAGACCAAGCTGCTGCGGGTGCTGGAGGAGCACCTGATCACGCGGGTGGGCGACAACAAGCAGATCAAGGTGAATGTTCGCGTGTTGTCGGCGACCCATCACCGGCTGGAGGAGTTCATCGAGCAGGGGCGGTTTCGCCGCGACCTGTACTATCGTCTGAAGGTGGTCACGGTGGAACTGCCGCCGCTGCGGAAGCGGCGCGAGGACATTGTGCCGCTGGTGGATCATTTCCGCAAGCAGTTCAACAAGCGGCACCACAAGTCGGTCAAGGGGATCGCGCCGACGGTGACTCGCCGGCTGTACGCCTACGACTGGCCGGGCAACGTCCGGCAGTTGCGCAACGCCATCGAGACGATGGTGGTGCTGGACGTCGACGGCGTGCTGGACCTGGACGATCTGCCGCCGGAGCTGGCCGACGCGCCGGCGGCGGCCGAAACGGGGCCGGCCGCGGCCGCGCCGTTCTAGCTGGTCGGCAAGCCGCTGGACGACATCGAGTGGTGGGCCATCCAGGAGACGCTCAAGCTGACCAACGGCAACCGGGAGGAGGCCGCTCGGATCCTGAAGATCGGCGCTCGCACCCTGTTCCGCAAGCTGCACAAGTACGGTCCACCGCCATCCACCGCCTGATTGGGAGAACGGACGCATGCCCCAGATCCGACAGTTGCCGCCGGACGTGGTCAACAAGATCGCCGCGGGCGAGGTGGTGGAACGGCCGGCGAGCGTGGTCAAGGAGCTGATGGAGAATTCGGTGGACGCCGGCGCGCGGCGCGTCGAGGTGTCGCTGGAACAGGGCGGGATGCAGTTGATCCGGGTGGCGGACGACGGCTGCGGGATTTCCGAGCAGCAGTTGCCGCTGGCGGTGGCCAGCCATGCCACGAGCAAGATCGCCAACGCCGACGATCTGTTTCGCGTGGGGACGCTGGGGTTTCGCGGCGAGGCGTTGGCGTCGATCGCCGCCATCAGCCGGCTGCGGATCCGCGCTCGGCAGGCCGACGCCGAGGCCGGGGCCGAGCTGGAAGTGCTGGGCGGCCAGTTGTCCGCGCCGGTGCCGGTCGGCTGCCCGGTGGGGACGACGATCGAGGTGCACGACCTGTTCTTCAACACGCCGGTCCGCCGCAAGTTCATGCGGACCACGCAAACCGAGGTGGGCCATGCGTGCGAGGCGTTCACGCGGATCGCCCTGGCCTGTCCCGAACTGCACCTGGCGCTGCGGCACAACCAGCGGGTGTTGCACGAGCTGCCGCCTTGCGAACGCTGGCGGGACCGGATCGCGGCCCTGTTCGGCGGTGAGCTGGCCGAGGGGCTGATCTGGGTCGAGAGCCACGACGAGCAGGCGCGGATCAGCGGCTACGTGGCCGATCCGCAGTTCAGCCGGGCGGCGAACCGGATGCAATACCTGTTCTTGAACGGGCGGGCGATCCGGGATCGCTCGCTGCAGCATGCCTTGAGCGAAGCGTATCGCGGCCTGTTGATGACTGGCCGGCAGCCGATCGTGTTCCTGCGGCTGGAGATGCCGCCCGACCTGGTGGACGTGAACGTGCATCCGACGAAGCAGGAGGTTCGCTTCGTCGATTCGGGCCGGCTGTACAGCCAGTTGCTGGGCGCGATCCGCAACAAGTTCCTGACCACGGACCTGACGGCCCGGGTGGGTGCGACCGAAGCCGCCGCCGCTGGCCCGGCCCCGGCGGCGCCGGAAAACGCCGGCCCCGGCAGTTCGCCGCCGGCGCGGAATCCTGACCAGTACCGTTCGTTGCCCGGCCTCGCTCCGGGTGGCGGGACGGCGGCGTACGGACCCGCGTCTTCACCCGTGTCCCCGGCCGCCACGCAATTTTCTCCGGCC
>JAGFJK010000353.1 GCA_024102795.1 Pirellulaceae bacterium | reverse complement strand
CTTTGCGGCAGTTCGTCCGCGGCGGGCGGGGCATCTTCCGAGGTTTCGCTGGCGGCCGCCGCGGCGGATTCCACCGGCGCCGCGGGATCGGAATTGTGGTCCGGGGAGGCGGCGGGCGGCGCGGCGGGTGGGGCAGCAGGCGGGGCCACGGCCAGCGACTGCAACTTGCCCGACTTGTGCATGATCTGCCGCAGCCGTTCCCTCAGGTCCGCTCGTTCGCTGAACCGTTCGGCCAGCAGGTGGCCCACGCCCAGCAGCACTTCCGCGGCCGAGAGCAGTTGGCGGTCCTCCGAGATGAAATCGGCGGCCCGCGCGTCGAGATCGTTGGCGGCGGGGGCCGCGTTGAGGATCTCGCGGGCCAGCGGATCGAGGCCCCGTTCGCGGGCGATCGTGGCCAAGGTGCGTTTCTTGGGCTTATAGGGCAGGTAGAGATCTTCCAGCCGCTTGGTGGAGTCGGCCGAGTCGATTTGAGCCGCCAGTTCCGGGGTCAACTTGCCCTGCGACTCGATCGATTTGCGGATCGTCTGCTTGCGTTCGGCCAGCATGCGGCGCCGCGAGACCGAATGCTGGATGCTGCGAATCTGCTCCTCATCCAGCCCACCGGTATGGTCCTTGCGGTACCGCGTGACGAAGGGAACCGTATTCCCATCGTCCAGCAACGCCACGGTCCGCTCGACCTTGTCCAAGGGCAGGCCCACCTCCCGCGCGACCTGCCCCAGATCGATAGTCATTGAATTCTGTCCCTTTCGGGGACCCAAAGAGAGGCCCTGCCGGCCGAGGCGTTGAAACGTAAAGTCTAGTCCTGCTTAGCAGTTACCAACCGGAAATCTAGGCAGTCGCGAGGGCCTTGTCAAGGATCGTCCGGCCACCCCCCGATGTCCCTGGCCGAGGGTGTCTGACTGGAGCCGAGGAATTAGTTGGCATTTTCGTCCCAATTGGTCAAATCCGGGCCAGGGTTACAGCCGATACCTTGCGTCAGGCGACGAGGCGCCAGGGTCCAGGCATGCAGCACCGGGCCCGGGGACGGAACGGCCGGTCGCCCTGGCGGGACGTCGTACGCGAACATCGTCTGAGGAAAGATTCCATGCAGCGCAAGGATGCGGCAGCTTCGAGATTGCGAATCTACTACGGACCGGACCACGACGCGGATATCCTTCCGTCGCCCACCACCCACGTCGAGACGATTTCGGTGCCCGCCGGCGAATTGTTCCCCTTGTTGGCCGCGGCCGTCCGGGATGGGCGGGCCTGGCTGGCCGACTTTGCCGACGACCAGTTGCAGATTCCGCTGGACCTGTACGAAGTGCTGTTGGCCTATCAGCACTATCGCCGCCCGCTGGCCTGAACGCGACGCGGGCCAACTGCGCTGCGGGGCCGACTGGGCTGCGGGGCCGATTGGTTCCCGCGACTGGCGTGTCAGCGGCGCGAGAGTTCGTGCACGGCGTCGACCAGGGCAATCGCGTGTTCGACGGGCGTCTGCCGCAGCACGCCGTGGCCCAGGTTGAAGATGTGTCCGGGCCGCCGGGCGGCCTGATCCAGGACGTCGGCCGCGCGGCGGCGGATGGTCTGGGGATCGGCCAGCAGGACCGCCGGATCCAGGTTTCCCTGGACCGCCTTGTCGTGTCCCACCACGCGCCAGGCCTGGTCCAGCCGGCTGCGCCAATCGACTCCCACGACCGCGCTGCCGCCTTCGGCCAGCAGCGGCAGCAGGGCCGGATTGCCAGTGGCGAAGCTGATCACGGGCACGCCGGGCGTGATGTCGGCAATGATCCGTTGCACATGGGGCAAGACATACTGGCGGTAGTCGTCGGGTCCCAGGCAGCCGGCCCAGGAATCGAACAACTGGACGCACTGGGCGCCGGCCGCGATCTGGGCGTTGAGATAGATCGTGACGGCCCGGACCAGGCGGCCCATCAGTTCCCGCCAGGCGCCGGGATCGCGGTACATCAACGTCTTGGTGTGCAGGTAATCCCGGCTGGCGCCCCCTTCGATCGTGTAACTGGCCAGCGTGAACGGGGCGCCGGCAAAACCGATCAGCGGGATGTCGGCGGGCAGGTCCTGGCGAGTCTGCCGGACGGTCTCCATGACAAAATGCAGCGACTCGACCGATTCCAGTTCCAGCACGCGGTCCACGTCGGCCGGTTCGCGGACCGGGTTGTGGATCACGGGCCCGCCGCCCGGCTCGAATTCCAGGTCGAGCCCCATCGGTTCGAGGATCGGGAGCAAGTCGGAAAAGATGATCGCCGCGTCGACTCCCAGCCGCCGGACGGCCGTGCACATCACTTCGCTGCACAGGGCGGGGTCCTTGCACAGTTCCAGAAAACTGGTCTTGGCCCGCACCTCGCGGTATTCGGCCATGTAGCGGCCGGCTTGCCGCATCAGCCAGACCGGCGTCACGTCGGTCGGTTCTCGGCGGCAGGCCCGCATGAACGGGCTGTCGTACCAGGGAGCCTGCGGGTCGAGCACATGGCTGGCGGGACCTGAAAGGCTGGCCGCGATCCGCCGTTTGCGTTCCAGCAGCAGGCCGCAAGCGTTGGCGGCGGCGGCGACCAGCGTGCCCATCTTCGGGTGCTCCGGTTCCAGATCGACCGGCAGTCCCTCGCCGCGCAGGGCCTCGCTGGTCGTGGGGCCGATCGAGGCGACCAGCGCTTCGTCCAGTTGCCGGCGGACCTCGCCGAGCAGGCCCAACTGCCGAGCCATTTCCAGCAGGTTGTGCACCTGGTGGGCCGAGGTGAACAGCAGGACATCGGCCTGGCCCGCGGCGATCGCGCGGACGTTCCCCTCCAGGGGCCCGGTGTCGGCGGGCAGTTCCCAGCGATAAACTCGGACCGGCAACACGCGAGCTCCGCGGGCTTCCAGACCCGCCACGAGGCTGGCGTTGGACCGGCCGTATTCCTGCAGGGCGACCGTCTGGTGGTTCACGTCCAGCGAGGCGTCGATCGTGGCCAGCAGGTCGCGCCAGGTATTCGGTTCAGGTACCCGCAGCGTCGGTCGCAGGCCGACTTCCTGCATCGCGGCCACCGGCTTGGGACCGCGGGCGATGGTCGTGACGTCGGACAGCGCGTCCAGGTACCGCCGCCGCTCGACGTGCCGCTCCACCACTTCCAGCAGTTGCCGGAAGCCGACGCCCGTCAGAAACACCACCACGCTCACCTCGCCCGTGATCAGGCGATGAGCGAAATCGATGGCCGACGCCGGATCTTCGAGCGGCACCTCGCGCAGCGAGGGGCTGACGTGCGGCTGGCCGCCGTGGCGCTGGATCAGCCGGGCCATCTCGTCCGCTCGCCGGCTTTCGAACGCCAGGACCCGCGATCCGCCGAAACCGGTTGCACCGCCCCGCGACACGCCTTGGCTTTCGGCGCGTTCCTCGTCCCCGGCGCGTTCCTCAGACAAGTCGTCTGGTTTCCGCGCGCCCGCATCGTCATCCGGCTGCTGCTCGTCATCGCGCATCTCGGCCATCACTGCTGGTCCCCCGGTGCCCTGGTGCCTGGCTTGTTCTACACGTTCTACACGCGGAACGGCTGGCCTGCTACCATGGCGTGCAGCAGCCCGGAGCGCCCGAGAACCCAGCCAGGTGGAGATAGTTTGCATGACGACGACCGGCAGCTTGTTCGAACAGCTACGCGCGGCGATGGACGAGCGCGGGGTGGCCGCCGCACTGGCGCTGCTGGCCGGCGAACTGCGGGAGCGGCGAAAGTACCACGAGCTGTTCGAGGCCCTGAAGATGCAGGCCCGGCACGAGGCGGGACTGCCGCTGCTGTACGGCGAGACGCCGGACGCCATGGACGACGCGCAGCGGACCCGCCTGGAGGACGGCCTGCTGGCGGCCTGCCGCGAGGTGGGGGGCTTGCTGATGCGCGGCGGGGCCATCCAGGAAGGCTGGATGTACCTGCGGCCACTGGGCGAACCGCGGTTGGCCGCCGAACTGCTACGCGACGTGGAAGTGGACGAGGACAACCTGGACGAGATGATCCGGGTCACGCTGCACGAGGGAGTCGATCCTCGCCGCGGCTTTGGCCTGGTGCTGCGGCACTACGGCACCTGCAACGCGATCACCACGTTCGAACAGGTGATGCCGCAGCGTTCGCGGGCGGAGCAGCAGGACGCGGCCGCTCAGTTGCTGGAACACTTGCACGGCGAGCTGCGCGAGTCGCTGCGGTCCGATATCGCTCGCCAGTCTGGCAGTTCCCCGACGGAGCCGACGATCGAGCGGATGGTGGCGGATCGGGACTGGCTGTTCGGCGAGCACGTCTACCACGTCGACACGACCCATCTGGCTTCGGTCGTCCGCTACGCGCGGCTGCTGGCCGATCCCGCTCACCTGCGGCTGGCCCTGGACCTGACCGCCTACGGGCGGCGCCTGCATACGCAGTTCCAGTTCGCGGGCGAACCGCCATTTGAGGACCTGTATGCCAGTCACGCCCTGTTCTTCGCGGCTCAACTGGGCGAGCAGGTGGAAGAGGCCGTGGCCTGGTTCCGGCGGCAGGCCCAAGAGACCGATCCTCAGGTGCACGGCCTGGCGGCGATCGACACCTGCGTTGATCTGTTGGCCCGCCTGGGACGCCCGGCGGAAGCGGCCGAAGCGCTGGTCGAGCTGTTGCCGGGGGCGGAGACCGGCGGCGGGCTGGACGTCACGCGATCCAGCGGCTGGGCCCCGTCGCTGCTCGAATTATGCCGGCGGTCCGGCCGTTTCGAACCGCTGCTGGGCTACTGCCTGGAGCGGGATGACTTGCTGGGCTACGCGGCCGGACTGACCACGCAGCGGGCGGCCGGCGGTCCGGAGACTTGACGCCGCAGCTTGCTACCGGCTGCCGGCGCCGCTTCGGCTAGCCGACCCGCGGCCGGTTTGCCCGGTGACGCAACAAAAAGAACGGTTTGCCCGCCGTGGCGGGCAAACCGTCTTTCGTCGCAGTCTCTCACCAGCACTCTTCGACGTTCTAGCGAACGAAGTTCACGCTGGCCTGAACGACCCGACGTTGAGTCGGCACGTAAGCGGACGGATCGGTCATCGGAGCCGGGGGAACCGGAGCCGCGTCGTCCATCTCGACCTGAGCGGGAGCCGCGGGAGCCACGCCGTGGGCGCCGCAAGCCGGTTCGCAACCGCAAGCCGGAACCGTGTCACAGCAGGGCTTCTTGCAGCACTTCTTGGCGAAGATGCGATCCAGCAGGCCGCGCTTCTTGCAGCACTTCTTGGGAGCGCACACGTTGTCGCAACCGCAAGCCGGAGCACAACCGTTGTCGCAGCCGTTGTGGCCGTTGTCGCAACCGCAAGCCGGGTCGCAACCGTTGTGGCCGTTGTCGCAACCGCAAGCCGGGTCGCAACCGTTGTGGCCGTTTTCGCAACCACACGCCGGGTCGCAACCGTTGTGGCCGTTGTCACAGCCGCAAGCCGGCTCGCACTTGGGAGCGCAGCACTTCTTGGCGAACAGGCGATCCAGCAGGCAAGCCCGCTTCTTGCAGCACGCCTTGGGAGCACACGCGTCGTCGCAACCGCAAGCCGGAGCGCAACCGTTGTCGCAGCCGTTGTGGCCGTTGTCGCAACCGCAAGCCGGGTCACACACCGGAGCGCAACCGTTGTCGCAGCCGTGATGACCGCCATTGTCGCAGCCGTGATGACCGCCGTTGTCGCAACCGCAAGCCGGTCCCGTGTCGCAGCAGCTCGGCGAGCTGTAGCGGACACCCAGCATGCGATCGAGCAATTCGAAGCCGAAGCTCTGGGTACACAGGCCGATGCCGAGTACCAGCGTTCCTAACAGAATGTTCCATTTCATAGCGCCATCTCTCCTTTAACGATGGAACTCTCGAACTGGCGAGTACCCCGCCGCGGCGATGCTGGCAAGTTCCCGGTCGGGAGGCTTGCTTGTCGGGAGCTCGGACCGCGGTGAGCCGTCCTGGTGGGCCACTAGGGGCGGACGGGCCGGAGCCCGATCCTCTACACGGTGTGGGTGTCTTGCCGGCCACTGCCCACGGGCGCCGTGAGGCGTTCCGCGGGCCTTCCGACAAGGTTTGATCTGCTGCCCGACAGGGCCATCAGATCCATACCACCTACCGTATCGGCGCCCGAAATCCGAGCCCTTGAGAGCCCGAAACTATTTTTCCTCACTTGGTTTACGTCAACTGTTACGAAGACCTTGACGGCCTCGGAGCCTGGTGAAACCTTGCCGGTTGTAGGCCGTCGCCGCGGCGCTCGCGGCGGTCATTCTCGCGGCGACCTTAGCGGTTGTGCCGGTTCCTGGTCAGTCGATGGGGGGTACGATATAATGTCGGGGCGACCCGCGGGTCCGGGGACCCCGGTCACTTTCCCCGTATCAGCCAGCAAGACCCGACACCATGTCCTCGTCCACCGCGCATCCGGGCTACGAAATCGTGGACTTCAACCAGTTGCCCGGCGTTCCCTGCCCCTGCGGGACCGCTCGGCGAGCGCTGGCCGACGTGGCCGACTTTCCCGGCACGATCCACGTCACCAGCATTTCGACCGAGGCTCGCCGGCACTACCACCGGCGGCTGACCGAGGTGTACTACTTTCTGGAGTGCGGTCCGGACGCCGCCATGGAGCTGGATCAGCAGCGGGTCCCGGTCCAGCCCGGGACCTGCATCATGATCCGTCCGGGAACGCGCCATCGAGCGCTGGGGCCGATGAAGGTGCTGATCGTGGTCTGGCCCAAATTCGACCCGGCGGACGAGTGGTTCGACGAGTAGCCAGGTGGTTCGACGAGTCGCCGGGCGGGAGCTGGCACGTGAGAGAGAGGCTGTACGTATGGTCGCTGACCGCAAACGGGTGCTGGATGTTGGCAACTGCGCTCTGGATCACGGCGCGATCCGGCAACTGCTGGAGAGTCGCTTTCAAGCCGAGGTGCGGCAAGCGCACGACTGGGAGGACGCTCGGCGGCAGTTCGAGCAGGCATCGTTCGACCTGGTGCTGGTCAACCGCATCCTCGACCGGGACGGCAGCCAGGGGCTGGACGTCATCCGGCGGCTGAAGGCCGATCAGCGTCTCGGCAACGTCCCGGTGATGCTGATTACGAATTTCGAACATCACCAGCAATCGGCCGTCGCGGCGGGGGCCGCGGCCAGCTTTGGCAAGCGCCAGTTGAACGACGCCGGCACGCTGGAGGCGCTGGAGCGGTACCTGGGTAGCTGAGCGGACCGGGGCCACGGCATCCGGCGGAATGGGCCCGGTTGGGGAGCCCGGCGAATCGCAACTGGCGGAGGAAGCGGGAATCGGCTACATTGAAGGCCGCAGTGGTGCTCTTGCCGAGTGCCGGCCCGCCCAGCGTCTCTTCCCCGTGGTCCCTCAGCTCACAGAAGTCTCATGGCGCGTAAAGTATTAAACAGAAAACTGTTGCGAGAAGAAGCGGAAGCCGCGGAACTGGTCGAGCAGAACCAGGAAGCGGAAGAGGTGAAGAAGCCGGCGGCCAAGCGCAAGTCGCGTGCCAAGGCGCCGGAGGATATTCGCATGCGATTGTACTGGGGCGTTTTCAGCCAGTCGTTGAAGCTGGTTGCCAAGTACGACTTCAGCCACAAGAAGGCAGCGGAGAAGAAGGCCGAGGAGTTGAGCAAGGGCAAGACGCCGCACTTTGTGATGCGGCACAAGGAGCCGATCGAGGAATAGCAGTCATCCGTTTCCCTGGCGTTTGGCGAGGAGCGGCTCGCTGTGAGTCCCATCGTCATGCGAGTCACCGACTCTGTCTTGCGGGCACGCTTGCCCCGATTCGTAATGGTCGCCTGGGCCGGTTGGGTCGGCTTGGCCCTGGCTGGCTGTGGTGCGGCGGGAACTCCGCCCGCCAATAACAATCCGGCGACCGACGAGATCCGTCGGGTGGACGCCGCGCGGTTGCCGATCGGCGAACCGATGCCTGTGCTGGACGAAGGCCGCCTGGTCCTGTCGGGCCCCCGCGACTGGTACCGTTCGCCCCAGAGCCGCAAGTATCTGGTGGAGTTCTACCTGGACAAGAATCGCCAGGTACGGGTTCCGCGGATCTGGGTCACCGTGGAAGAATCACCTTACGACGGTCTGACGGACGTTGACGAAAGCAACGTGAGCGAGTTCGCCAGGCTGGTGGCGCAGCGGCTGGAAGCGGACGGCACCGAGCTGGTCGAGCAGGTGCTGCCGATGTTGATCGGCCGCACGGCCTGCGCCCGTTATGTGCGGCAGACGAAATTCAGCTCCACTGAACGCGGGAAGACGACCAGTATCACGGCCGAGCGGCAGATTCTGGAGGTGCTGGCCGGCGGGCGGCTGTATGTGGTGGATCTGCATGTGCCGATCAGGAAAATGCTGGCGTACCGCGACGCCGGATACGCCGTGGTGGCCAGCATGGAATTCCTGCCCCAGGTGCCGGCTGACGCGCCGGCCGAAGGCGGCGCCACGGAGCCTGCACAGCCTGAGCCATCACCGCCCGGTGGTGATCAACCTGCGGCCGGCCCGTAGGGCCCAGGGAAGACGGGTCTCTGACCTGTCCTGCTCCCGCTGAGTTCGTGCAGGTCTTAAGCCGTTTGTCAGCAAGCTTCCAGGCGTAGCATGGGCTTCCAGCCCGTGATTCCAGGCGTAGCATGGGCTTCCAGCCCGTGATTCCAGCGTAGCATGGGCTTCCAGCCCGTGATTCCAGCGTCGCCCGTGATTCCAGGCGTGACGGCGATTTCGAAATCTCTTCAGCGCCGCCGATGTTCCACCAGGCGCCATGCACTGCGCCTGCGGTGTACAGCCGGTATTCTACCCATCCTGCCAAATCGACCCCAGAGGTCAATGATCCCCCGCGCGGTGACAGACCTCCGCAGCCGGACGTCGGTCCCGCGCCTGGACGCCGTCGGGGCGCCGCTTGGCGGAGACGCCTTGTTACGTCTCGGAGGAACTGGCGGGAGGTGTGCCGTGGCCTTCCCGGATGTACGCGGCCCGCAGACGAGCGTACTCTGAGGGCGTGGGCAGCTCGGCGTCGACCTGCCCATCCCTGGCGGCCTGGTCGAACAACTTCTGCAGGAACGGCCGGCACCAGCCGCATCCGGTACCCGCGCCAAAACATTCGCTCAACTGGCCCACGCGCCTGGGCCGCTCCACTCGAATGAAATTCACCACTTTCCGCCGCGTGACGTGAAAGCAAAGGCAAAGTTCTTCGTCCATATCCATCATTCACCTCGCACCGGGCGGGCCTGGCACCTCGCACCGGCCGGGCCTGGCCTGGCACTGGGGACTCGCCACCCGCTGCCAGGAAGCACTCTGGCGAGTGAAGCCGGCAGGGAAACCATGATGAGCTTTAGTTTGATCTTGGTGGCGGTTATTGGGTTCCTGGTCCTTCTGCTGATCGTCGCGGGCTTGGCCGCGGTGGTCATCGCCACGTCGAGCCGGCGGCGGGATGAGTAGTTCCATGGTCCGCCACGGCGCGGCGGTCAAACCGTCTGGACCATGGATCAGTCTGGCAGAAACGAGCCGCCGGCAATAGCCACCTCGCCCGGTGCCGGCCGCGTTCACCGCGGCGCAACTTGTGGTTCCCGGCGGGTTCCATCAGAATGAAAGCCGGACGGGCGCGGCAATTGGGAGTGCGGAACGGCAAAGCGACTCATGAGACACCTGTTGGAGTTGGCCGACGGCGAGTTGGAGCAGTGGCTCGCCGAGCGCAAGTTGCCGGCGTATCGAGCGGGTCAGGTCCGGCGGTGGGTGTACCAGGGCCGGGCCGAGTCGATCGAGCAGATGACCGATCTGCCGCGCGGCGTGCGCGACGAACTGGGGCAGGCGTTCGTGCTGTGGACCGGCCGGATTGCCCGGCATACGCGGGCCGGCGACGGCACGGAGAAACTGCTGCTGGAATGGGAGGACGGCCACCGGATCGAAAGCGTGCTGCTGCGCGACGGGCAGCGGCGGTCGATCTGCATCAGCACGCAGGTGGGTTGTGCCATGGGGTGCGTGTTCTGCGCCAGCGGGCTGGACGGTGTCGCGCGGAATCTGAGGCGGGGCGAAATCGTCGAGCAGATGTTGCGGCTGCAGCGGCTGCTGCCGGCCGAGGAGCGGTTGAGCCACCTGGTGGTGATGGGGATGGGCGAACCGCTGGCCAACCTGGATGGGCTGCTGCCGGCGCTGGAGGCCGCTTCGTCGGCCGAGGGGCTGGGGATCAGCGTGCGGCGGATAACCATTTCGACGGTGGGCCTGCCGGCGGCCATGCACCGGCTGGCGGATCTGGCCGTTCCCTATCACCTGGCGGTCTCGTTGCATGCGCCGAACGACGAGTTGCGCAGCGAGCTGGTACCGGTCAATCGGGCGATCGGGCTGGCCGAGATCCTGGAGGCCGCCGATCGCTACTTCGCCGTCTCCGGCCGGCGGCTCACGTTCGAGTACGTGCTGCTGGAGGGGCGGAATGACCAGCCCGAACACGCTCGCCAACTGGTATCCCTGCTGCGGGGCCGGACGGCTCTGTTGAATGTGATCCCCTTCAATCCGGTCGCCGGCCTGCCGTACCGGACGCCTTCGGCCGCCGCCGTGCGGCGTTTCCGGGAGGTGCTGCTGCAGGGCGGGCTGAACGTGCAGTTCCGCCAGCGGAAGGGGGACGAGATTGACGCCGCCTGCGGCCAATTGCGCCGAAACGGGGTCCGTCTGGGGGAAACTCCGGCGACGCAGCGGGGTTAGAATTGGGCAGCCGTGACGTGGCCGAGCGGATCCTGGCGGCGGAGCGGCCGGAAGCCCGCAGTTTCATGCTGCTGGCCACCCTCTGGCGGATGCGCCCTGGAGGGCCGTTGCCCAAGCCGACCGCGGAGATTCTTCACGGGCGAGTTGACGGACCAGGAGCAGGCCCAGTTGGAAAGTTTGCCGGCCGAACAGATGCGGCAGGAGCTTCCGCAGCGTTACCTCTGGCAGCGCCGCGGCTACGGCCGGCCGCGGACCAACGGCGGCAACGACGTCCAGAGATAGTATGCCCGCGGCGTGCTCAGCTCCAGCAGCGCTCGGGCGTCGAACTCTGTCGCGCGGCTCACCTCCAGTCCACCCAGACTGAACAGCGACGGCGGCGGAAGGAACTTCACGACGCGGACCCGGCTCTTGTCCAGCCCCGCCAGTTCAACGGCCCGGTCGATGGCGTCCTCCAGGAAGCCAATCTCGTCGATCAGCCCGTGCTCCTTGGCTTTCGGAGCGCTGAAGATCTCGCCCGTCGCCAGCACGTCCAGCGCCGCCGGGTCTTGCCGGAACGCCGGTCGTCCGGCCTGGACGATTTCCTTGAAACGCGAGAAGGTCTCGTCGATATAGCCTTGCAGAACCTGCCGGTCATCCTCGGACATCGGCCGGGTCATGCTGAGCATCTGTTTGCGGGGATGAGTGGCGATCGAGTCGTCCTTGACGTCGAACCGCTCCATCAGGCCGCTGAAGTCGTAGTGCGGGATGATCACGCCGATCGAACCGGTGGTCGAAGTCGGTTCGGCGAATATCGATCGCGGCTCGTCGCCCACGGCCATCGCCACGTAATACCCGCCGCTGGCCGCGATGGCTCCCATGCTGACGACCAGGGGAACTCCTTTGTCTTCCTTCAACTTCCGCAGATGGTGGTACATGTAGTCCGAACCGGTGACGGTGCCGCCCGGCGAGTCGACCCGCACGACGATCGCCTTGACGTTTTCGTCTTCGCGTACCCGGTCGATCTGGCGTTTGACGAACCCGTCTCCTTCCAGGATCACGCCGCCCACCGTGATCACGGCCACCTTGTCGGAGCCGAACTGTTCGCCTGAAACAAACTTCTCCTCGATCCCCTCGGAGGTGTCGAAGTAGTCACTCAACAGGGCCGCTTGCCCCAGCAGCATCAGGCCGCAGAAGGCGAAGCCGGCCCAGCCGAGCCAGCTCCAGAAACGGCTCCAGCCGCTGCGCTGGACCAGTTGCACCACGACCGTCGGGGGCGCCTGAGCGGACGGCCGTTCCACGGCGGTCGCCACCGCGACAGGAGCACTGGGATCGGTTGGACTCTGCGGCTCGCTCATTTCAGGCTCCCCCTTCGGGTATGAGGTTCGACGGGCCTGCTGTATTGTACGGGGTCCGCCCGCCGGCACAACGCTGAGAAGGCAGAGAGGGGGGCGTCCTGAAAATCTGTGGCGGATTCGTGCGGCCGGTCTTGTAAGGGGTGCTTGGCAAGGGCTATACTGACTCGCTTTCGATATCCCAGAATTCAAGGCGAGCGGGCGATGAAAGTCAGAACGAGCGTCAAGCGGATCTGCGAGAACTGCAAGATCGTGCGGCGCAAGGGCCGGGTGTACGTGGTTTGCAGCAATGCTCGGCACAAGCAACGGCAGGGCTAGCGCCGGTTGGCTGGGCCCCCCAGTTTCATTGCGGCCCAGTTTCATTGCGGCCCAGTATCGTGGCGGCCCAGTATCGTGTTCGTGGCGGCCCAGTCGGCAGCGTTCGCCGAGCGGAAGACATCTTTCAGATTGGGAGCTGGCACAAATGCCTCGTTTGTTGGGCGTGGACATTCCGAGTGACAAGCCTTCGGGTATTTCGCTGACTTACCTGTACGGGGTTGGTCCGCATACGGCCCGCGAGCTGTGCCACAAGGCGGGGATTGATCCGGCCAAGCAGGCTCGCGAACTGGCTGAGGACGAACTGGGTCGGTTGGCGGCGCTGCTGGAGCGGGACTACACGGTGGAGGGCCAGTTGCGCCGGCAGGTGACGCAGACCATTACCCGGTTGCGGGACATCAAGTGTTACCGCGGGCTGCGGCATCGTCTGGGCTTGCCCGTGCGGGGCCAGCGGACCCGCACCAACGCCCGGACTCGCAAGGGTCCGAAGAAGACCGTGGCGGGCAAGAAGGGCGTCAAGGACTTGCGCTGATGCGGGTCTGAGCGGACTGGGGGACTTGGCGGATCCGGGCGGCGGGTCTGGCAGGTCCAAGGTTTCACAGGAGCACGTTGGCGGTGGCAAAAGGCAAGAAAAGAAAACAGCGTCGGAACGTCACGGTGGGGGTCGCTCATATCAAGGCGACATTCAACAACACCACGGTGACGATCACGGACACCAAGGGCGACACGTTGTGCTGGGCCAGTGCCGGCACATGCGGGTTCAAGGGCAGTCGCAAGAGCACGCCCTTCGCCGGGCAGTGTGCGTCTCAGCAGGCGGCGGAAAAGGCGGCCAAGTTTGGCGTCCGCGAGGTGGAAGTTCGCGTGAAGGGCCCTGGATCGGGGCGCGAGAGCGCGATCACGGCCCTGCAGTCGGCCGGGATCAACGTGAAGTTGATTGAGGATTGCACGCCGATCCCGCACAACGGCTGCCGGCCCAGGAAGAAACGCCGCGTTTGAACCGCCCCGTTTGCGGCGCGGGGCTCAGGGATCAGCGACCGGCCCTGGGTTGGCGAGAAGCCCAGGGGTTGGCGAGCGGCCCAGGGGATGGGCGAAAGGCGCAAATCTGGCGAGCCGCTTATGGCCGGGACAGTACTCGGCCGGGGCGGCACTCAATTTTCCGACGGAGACTGGCAATGCATATTCGATGGCGCGGACTCGAACTGCCCAGCGTGGTGACCTGCGACAAGGAAACCCTCACCGGGACTTACGGCAAGTTCACGGCGGAGCCGTTCGAACGCGGATTCGGCGCCACGGTGGGTAACAGTCTGCGGCGGATTCTGCTCAGCAGCCTCGAGGGGAGTGCCGTCACCCAGATCAAGGTCCGGGGCGCTCAGCACGAATTCACCACGATCCCCGGCGTGCTGGAAGACGTCACCGATATCGTGCTCAATGTCAAGTCGCTGGTTGTCAAGAACTATAGCGAATCGACCCGCGTGATCACGGTCGAGCGGAACGAGGCGGGGATGATCCGCGGAGGCGACATCCAGACGGACGCCGACGTCGAGGTGATCAATCGGGATCACGTGTTGGCGACTTTGACCGAGAGCGTGCCGTTCATGATGGAGATGGTGGTCGAGAACGGCCGCGGCTACGTGCCGTACACGGAACACAGCGCGGGCGACCACGAGATCGGGATCATCCCGATCGACGCGGTCTACAGCCCGGTGACTCGCGTGCGCTACGTGATCGAGGAGACTCGCGTCGGCCAGAAGACCAACTACGACAAGCTGATTCTCGAAATCTGGACCAACGGCTCCATCTCGCCCGAGATGGCGCTGGTGGAAGCGGCCAAGATCTTCCGCAAGCACCTCAATCCGTTCGTGCAGTATTCCGAGCTGGGTCCCCGCGTCCACACGCCGGCCCGCGGCGGCGGCGGGGGATTGGATGCGGCCCTGGAGCAGAAGCTGAACCTGAGCCTGGCCGAGCTGAAGCTGTCGGTGCGGGCCAATAACTGCCTGGAGTCGGAAAACATCAACACGCTCCGCGACCTCGTCGTGCGGACCGAGGACCAGTTGCTGGAGGTCCGCAATTTCGGCGACACGACGCTGGCGGAGGTCCGCGACAAACTGGCCGACCTGGGCCTGCACCTGGGAATGCGGCTGCCCCCGTCCCACTCCCGGATGTAGAACTCGCTGTAGAACCCCTGCCGAGGCGTCCAGGGCGCCCCGGCGAAACCGCAGAAACGGTGTGACCCATGCGACATCGACGGAAAGGCCGCAAGTTCGGCCGGTCTTCGCCCCACCGCCAGGCGATGCTGCGCAACCTGGCCAGCAGCCTGTTCCTGACCGAACGTGACGCCGAAGGGGAAGAGAACGCCCCGAAGGTCAAGGGCCGCGTCGTCACCACGCTGCAGAAGGCCAAGGAAGTCCGGCCGCTGGTCGAGAAATGCATCACCATCGCCCGGCATTCGCTGGAGCACGAAGAGCGGGCGCGGCAGTTCGAGCCGGGAGCCGAGCGGGGCAGCGATGCCTGGCGCCGCTGGCGGGAAAGCCCGCGCTGGCAGGAATGGGCCGCCGCGCGAGCGCCGGCGGTCGCG
>JAGFJK010000312.1 GCA_024102795.1 Pirellulaceae bacterium | reverse complement strand
GAGCCCGGTTCGCCGCGATACAGGCGGCGCGTGGGGCCGGGTTGAGTGAACGTGCCCACGTAGGCCAGCGCATCCGCGGCCAGCGCGTCGCGCTCGGCGGTCAGCCGCTGGAACTGCTCCAGCAGTGCCCGGCCCCGCGCCGCCTCGTCCGCGGGAAAGGCGGCGAAGTCGTACTTCGGCTCCCCGGGCTCGGCCGACTGGAACGGCAACCGGTCGGCCGAACTGGCCAGCAGCGTCCAAGTTTCGCCGTCGCGCGAAGCCTCGATGCGATAGTCGATCGGCACGCGATCGGCGTACTTTCCCTCCCGATCGCGGCCCCAGACGATGCGATCGATCACCGCCTCTTCCGGCAGCTCAATCCGCACCCAGCCATCGGCGACCTGGCTGGCAATCCAACTGCGAGCGTTCCCGTAACGACCGTCGTGGATATGTTCCAGCTTGTGCAGCGGATGCTTGAAATCGCCCGACGAAGTGGCTCGCGCGCCGCCGGCGGCCAGCGCCACGTTCCGCTCGCCACTGTAAATCTCCAGCTCGTCGAGGCACGGCTGCGACTGATTGGTTTGCCGGATCGTGAACCGCACGAAGCGGGCTTCGGTCGGCGGGAAGCGTTCGACGTTCTGCCGGGCGTTGACCGCCGGGCGGCGGCCCGCTGGCGAATTCTCCGTCGCGGGAACGAACCTGGCCAGCGCGTCGCGCAGTTCGCCGAGCTGCCGGTCGAGCGTTGCGATGCGGGTCCGCGCGTCGTCCGTCAGCGGCAAGGCCCGATCGTTGTGCTCGACGCCCGCGAACACCGCCTGCAGGGCGTAGTAGTCCCGCTGCGTAATCGGATCGAACTTGTGGTTGTGACAGCGGGCACAGCCCAGGGTCAAACCCAGGAAGGCCGTCCCGGTGGCGTTGATCATGTCGGCCAGTTCGTCCTGCCGCTGCATCAGCCGCAACTGGGCGTCCTGGCCCTTGACCAGGTCGTACGGACCCGCCACCAGGAAGCCCGTGCCCAGGTCGGCGCCGACGGCGTCGCCCGCCAACTGTTCGAGGACGAACTGGTTGTACGGCTTGTCGCTGTTCAGCGCGTCGATCACCCAGTCGCGATAGCGCCAGGCATGGGGACGCTCGCGATTGGTTTCGAAGCCGTGCGTTTCGCCAAAGCGGACCAGGTCCAGCCAATGCGTGGCCCAACGCTCGCCGTATCGCGGGCTGTCCAGCACCCGCTCGACCAGCCGCCGCCAGGCGTCGTCCGCCTGGTCGTCGATGAACTGTTCGACTTCCGCCGGAGTGGGCGGCAAGCCGTGCATCACCAGGTACAGGCGGCGGATCAAGGTCCGCCGCTCCGCCGGCGGCGAGGGGCTCAAGCCGGCCTCGCGCAGCTTCGCCAGGATGAACGCATCGATCGGCTGCCGGCCGCTGACTTGCTGCTCGCCCCCGGCTTGTTGTCGGCCCTCAAGCGGCAGCGGCGGACGGGCGACCGGCTGAAACGACCAGTGCTCCACGCGGCGCTCGGCCAGGGCCGCCTGAGCGTCGGTCCAGGCGGCTGCGTGGTCGATCCAGCTCCGAAGCGTGGTGACTTCCTGGTCCGTGAGCGGCGGCAAGTCCAGCGGCATCCGCTTGGAAGCATCCTCGTGCAATATCCGCTCGATCAGGTAACTCGCTTCGCTCCTGCCGGGCACGATCGCCGGTTCGCCCGAGTCGCCCCCGCGCAGCGCGTCGAGCGGCGTGTGGAGCCGCAAGTTGGCTTCGGCCGCGTCCGCTCCGTGACAGTCCAGGCAGTGCTTCCGCAGGATCGGCAGCACATCGCGCTGGAAGTCCGGTTCGGCCGAGCGAGTGGTGGCACCGAACAGCAGACAGCAGCAGGCAACCAACCAGGTGAGATGCAGCGGAATCGTTCGTTGCTGGCAAGAACCTGAGCAAAGCTGAGCGATAATGCTGCTGGCAGGGACGGCGGTGCCGCGAGACAATTTCAAGGTTCTTTCCATTTCTTCTGGTAGGCCGGGTCTCGGACCCGTCTTGTAAGCGACGAACGCCACGGTGACTTAAATTGTAACCCGACGCGTAAGTCTTGAAGGGGCCTGCATCTCGCTTCGAATCCCGCCGGCTTGCCCGGAGGATCGTTCGGCTTTCGACTACAGCGCGCGACCCGCTCCCTCTCACGTCAAATCCCGCCGGCAAGCCCAATAGTTGCAGTACCACACGACCGTCCAGTCCCGGCACCGGCCGGCCCGGTTTTCGGCTATCATCGTAGCGGGGTCAATGGTTTGCTCGGCAAGTCGGAGGTCCTTCGCCGGGGAATTCGCTCGGAGAGAGTACGCATGGATTTCCTGAAACCGCAAATGGGAAGCAGTTCGCGCTTCGGGCCGCGTGCCGCTCGCACCCTGGCCCTGCTGTTGCTGGCGTGCGTCGTGATCGGGTTGCTGCTGGCACCGGCCTGGGGCTGGGACCGGGCGGGAGGTGGCGGCGGCTACAGCGGCGGCAGCTACACCAGCGGCGGAGGCGACGGTGGCGGCGGGGACGGCATGGGCGACCTGCTGTTCCTGCTCATCTGGCTCTGCGTCGAACACCCGGTGATCGGCATTCCGCTGCTGATTGTTGTCGTGATTTTCATGATCGTCAGCGGGCAGAAGGGCCGGCAGGCGGCCCGCGGGCAGGTGATCCACCGGGGTTCGCTGGCGCTGACCGAGCAGCGGCGGATGGCCGCGGTGGACCGGCTGCGAGCGGACGATCCCACCTTTGACGACGCGCGGTTCTGCGACCGGGTCGCGCAAGCGTTCCACAAGATCCAGGCGGCCTGGAGCGCGCAGGATCTGACCTCGGTCCGGGCCTTCATCTCGGACGGCATCTACGAGCGTTTCTCGCTGCAGGGGATCGAGCAGCGGGAGTTCGGTTACCGCCCGCGCGTGGAGAACGTGGTCGTCCGCAAGATGCTGCTGGCACAGGTGTCGCAGGACCCGTTCTTCGACCTGGTCACGGTGCGGATCGAAGCCAGTTGCGTGGCCTACCGGGTCTCGCTCGCCGACGGGAGATACGTGTCCGGTTCGAGAACGCCGGAAGTGTTTGCCGAGTACTGGTCGTTCCTCCGCCGCCGCGGGGTGCGGACGCAGGAGACGCCGGGGCTGATCGAAGGGAACTGCCCCAACTGCGGAGCGGACATCGCGCTGAACCAGCACGCGCGCTGCAAGTCGTGCGACAGCCTGCTGCGCAGCGGCCAGTTCGACTGGGTGCTGAGCGAGATTACTCAGGAGTGCGAATGGGTGGAAGCACCGCCCGAGCGGATACCCGGCGTGGAGCGGTACCGGGCCGAGCGGGATCCGGGCTTCAACGTGCAGCACCTGGAGGACCTGGCGTCGGTCGTGTTCTGGCGCAAGGCGAAGGCCGACCGCGAGGGCAACGTGGACGCGCTGCGAAAGGTGGCGGTCCCGGAGTTTCTGGCGGAGTACGAGCGTGCGTTGACGGCTGGTGAAGCGGGGCGGGCCTACTGGGGCGACTGCGCGGTGGGCAGTGTCGAGACGCGGGGCGTGCTGGCCGCCTCGCCGGCGGACAATCAGCCGCTGGACCGCGTGCTGGTCGAGCTGCGCTGGTCGGGATCACGCTTCGAGCGGCTGCCGAACGGCCCGCCGCAGCGGACGGAACTGAAGTCGGCCTTTCACCACTTGTATGTTTTCGTCCGCCGGCCAGGAGTGAAGACGGACGTGAGCCAGAGCGTGTCGTCGTCGCACTGCCCGCTGTGCGGCGCGCCGGAGATGGACCTGACGACGAACGCTTGCGGGTTCTGCGGCGAGGTGCTGAACGACGGAGCGCACGACTGGAACCTGGCGCAAGTGCTGCTATCGGCCGGCAGCGATGCTCGCGAGTTGATCCACCAGGCGTATCAGCGGGGCCAGGGTGCGAATGCGGAACCGATCACGGCGGAAGCGGTGGGCCCCGCGCACGCCGCCGCTGCCGCGGACCATTCGCCACACGGCACGGCGCTGCTGGAATGGGCGATCACGATGGCCCTGGCCGACCATGAACTGGACCGGCGCGAGCGGGCGATGATCGAACGCGTGGCCCGGTATCGCCACGTGCCGCCGCCGCGGGTGGAAGCGCTGATTGAGACGGCCCGCCGGGGAGAGTTGTTGGCACCGGAACCAGCCAGCGACGAGCAGGCTCGGCAGTGGCTGACCGCCATGGCCGACATCAGCCTGGCCGACGGCTCATTGCACGCCGCCGAAATGCGCTTGCTGACCCAGGTGGGCGAGCGGCTGAACATGAGCGTGTATGACGTGAAGTCCTTGATCAAGCAGCGCCAGACGGAATTGTACCGGGCCGCGCGAGCCCGACTGAAACATAATGGCAGGTGACCGACAACCCGGAGGCCCGATCCTTGCACCCGAAACTCCAGCCCACTCAACGCCTGAACACGCTGTTCAAGGTGCTTCACAGCCTGGCGTGTCCCGTCGCGCCACGCGCGACCTGGGCAACGCCAGGCACCTGCCTGGCGACCTCGCTGCTGCTGACGGTTGGTCTGTCTGAGCTGTCTGCCGCGCCGCCGCGGATGCTGCTGCAAGGTGATGCGGTCGCGGACAAGGGCGCGGCGGGCGGCGGCCGGACCAGCTTTGCAATCGCGCGGATGCCGGACGGCAGCTTTGCGTTCTACGACCGCAATCGTCCCGATGCCGGGCCGCTGGAACTGCCGGATCGCGATGGCCAGAGTTACACGCTCCTGCCCACGCTGCCAGCGGAAATAGCCGCCAGCCGCGCGATTCTCGACAGCGGGGCGCTGGCCAATGCCCAAGTCGTGCTCACGCCGGACCGGCACGTGGTCAGCGTGATCGTCAAGGCCGAGCGACTGGATCGCGACACGGCCGCACAGGTCGGCTTGCCGCTGTATCTGGATCTGTGGGTCACGCGCGCCAACCCCAGCGGTGCCGATGAGCCGCGGATGTTCTGGCGGGGTTACAACGGGTCGCAGATGGAGTACGAGCGACTGCCGGGCGGCCGGATCCTGGTGCCCTTCGGCAGCTTTCAACCGCACGCCAAGGCCGTACCGCCCCACGGTCGCCACCAGACGATCATCCTCTATTCGGACGACGGCGGGCAGACCTGGCGCGAAAGCGAGTCGAAGCTGATCGCGCCCTGTTACGCGGGATTCAACGGATCCAATGAAGGAGCCTGCGAACCGGCCATCGAACAGTTGCGGGACGGCAGCCTGTGGATGCTGATGCGCTCGCAAACCGGCTTTCTCTACGAATCGTCGTCTCGCGACAACGGCGCGACGTGGGACCAGGCCTCCGCCAGCCGCTTCAGCACGTCCACCGGACCGCCCAACATCATGCGGCATAAGAATGGCTGGCTGGTCGTCTGCTGGAACAACTGCGAGCTGCCTCCGCGACACGAGGGCGCCGGAGTCTACGGCGGGCGCGACGCGCTGCATATCGCCGTGTCGTCCGACGAAGGCCGGACGTGGCGCGGCTTTCGCGAGATCTATCTCGATCATCGCCGCAACGACAACCCCGCCCAGTCGGGCGACAGGGGCACGGCGTATCCGCTGGCCGCCTACACCGCGGATGGTCAGATTGTGGTCCTTGCCGGCCAGGGCCACGGGGGCCGGAATCCGATCCTGGTTGACCCCGCCTGGATTGTGGAAACCTCGGCCAGCTCGGACTTTTCCGACGGGCTTGAGCAATGGTCGGTGCATAAACACCATGGGCCGGCCAAGGGCTGGTGGCGGGCTCGCGCCGTCGGTTGTCAGCTTGTCGCTCATCCCTCCAACCCCGCGGCCCGCTGTCTGAACGTGCGCAAAGCGGACGAACTGCCGGCGGACGGTGCGACCTGGAACTTTCCCAACGGCTGGCGCGGCTCGCTGACTGCCCGCCTGATGATCCGCCAGGGTTTTCATGGTGGCGTCATCTGTTTGAACGACCGCATGTTCGACCCGGCCAACGACTTTGGCGAGCAGTTCGCCATCTTCCAGGCCGCCATTGAGCGCGATGGGCAGCTTGGCGAGGCCCGGCTGCGGCCCGGCACCTGGCACGACGTGACTCTGAAGTGGGACCTGTCGGCGGCGCAGTGCGAGCTGCAGGTCGACGGCCGGCCCGCGGGCCGCTTGCCGCTGCGTTGTCCCACCCTGAACGGCATCAGTTACGTCCGTTTCCGTTCGGCCGCCACGGTGATTGACGCGGCCGGCGTCCTGGTGGAGCGAGTCGAGGTCACGATCGACGATCCGCTCACTCCCGTCTGCAGCCCGGCGGACCGCCAACGTCAGGAGCGCTGGTACGTTGAGAACGTGGTTCCGACGTGGCAGGCGGGACGGTAGCCGGCGGCGATTAGGTACCTCGACACGGCCGCTCGTTGGCAGCGCCGGGACACGCATCGAAACATCGTTCGAGCTGGCTGGACTTCGTCCCAGCCATCGTCACCGCGCGACGAAGCGGAGAGAGTCGAACTCATGCAGTCCCAACTCCGGTTTGTTGAACGTCACGCCGTCGCGGCTCTCGGCATAGCAATACACCTCGCGTCCCAGCTTCAGGCGGCCGTTGTCCACGCCCAGGGCGGAACCGCGATAATACAGTCGGTACAAGTCGCCGTCGCGGATCACCGAGTGATATCCGCTTCCGGCGCCTTCCCAGGGAGCGTCATGCGTAATGGCAACCTCGCGCGGCACGGGGTGATGCAGTTGCCGGCGAGCGCCGTCGAGCCGCTCGATCAAGTGCTGGTCCACGAATAACTCGCGGCGCGAGCCGACGGCGATCGGCGTGTCGTCTTCGGCGGCGCGAGCATGCTGTGGAAGAACCAACACAACCGCAAGGCAGGTCACGGCAGTGCGCAGGGTACGCGGGATCGTCATGGTATGCCTCTCGATGCCACGGGCGGCGATGCCGCATTGCGGCGTTACTGCGGCTGGCCGGCCGCCAGCGCCTCGATTTCCATTCGATTCAACTCCCGACCGTAGATTCGCAAATCGGCCAGGCGGCCCTGAAACGGGCCATTGGTTCCTCCGCCCAGGCGCAGCGGCACGTCGGTCGTCAGGTCGTAACGGCTGGCGTCAAACGGCGGCGACTGGGCCACTCGCCGGCCGTCCAGGTACAGCGTCAAGCGATCGGCGGACTTGACCACCGCCACGTGATGCCAGTCGGCCGACAGGCTGTGCCCCCAGGCCACCTGCTGCCCGGCGGAGAATGCGTGCACGTGGCCTGACGGCAGTGTGGAACAAAACACCTGCCCCGCATGTTCGGCCATCGTCCACGCTCGGCGGTAGGTGACGTCGGGCGTGTGGTCCAGCCGCGTCAGTCGCCGCCAGCCGTCGCGGCTCTCGTATTGATACACCTCGGCCAGCGGCAGCGAACCGGCCAGCAAACGGCCGTTGTGTACCAGCATGCCCATGACTTCCAGTTCCTCGCCCAGCCGTCCCGTGTCGGTCCACTGGTCGAGCTGCTCGAAGCGGTACACTCGACCGCTGCGCCACGTGCCCACGTGCAGTTGCCCCTGGTACGGGGCGAAGGAGTACGTCTGCGTATTGTCGCCCAGTTGGCCGCAATCGGTCCAAGCCTCGCCGTCGAAACGATACACGTGTCCGCCGTCGTAGCTGCTCGCGTACAGGAAGCCGTCGTGCACCGTCAGCGCCTCGACGCGCTTGGCCACGGTCTGGCCCGTTTGAGCGTCAAGGCCGGTGGGCGTGGGCAGCGACGCCCAGGTGCTATCGCCCTCGTAACGGAAGAAGCCCGCGGGTTTGTACAGGGACGAAGCGTACAGCCGGCCACGGAACACGACCAGCCCGCCCACAGCCTCGGTGCCTGGCAATTGTCCGCAATCGACCCAGCGGTTCTGCCCGGCGTAACGGAACACTCGGCCGCCCAGTTCGGGATTGTCCGATTCGGCCAGCGCCGAGCCCGCCAGACGGTACTTGCCCGTGGCGGCATACAAGTGATTGTCGTGGACCGCCAGCGCGGTCACGCTGTTCGACTTGTCGGGCGCTCCGCAATCGATCCACTGTCCGGGACCGGCGTAGCGGTAGACTTTGCCGGATTGCTTCGGCCCGGGCTCGCAAGTGCCGGCGTACAGCGACCCCTCGTGAACGGCCAGCGCGAACGCCAGCACCGCCTCGCCCGGCCGACCGCAATCGATCCAATCGGACGACTGGTTGGCGTCGATGCCGAATTGCAGGTGCCGCCAGTTGGCCTGCGTGGTGGTCAGTCCGGGGTTGCTCTTGAGTGTCAAGTGCATGCCGCGGCGGCGGGCGGGATCGTACTGGCACAGCAAGTCGCCGGGCAGTCGATCGGCGATCGCCTCCGATTTCAGCCAGACAGCGACGCTGAACGAGCCGGTGGCCAGGCGCGGAGCCCGGTCGGCGGGTATATCGATTGACTGGTCGACACGCGGCCAGTGCCCGTCCAGTTCGCGTTCCAACTCGACAGGCGCATCGACGCGCCGCCTCAGGTGCCGCTCCAGAAAATCGTAGGCCGCCAGGCGTTCGGCCACTGGAAAGCTGTGCCCCGCGTCGGGATGCCGTGCTTCCAGATGTTGCTCGGCCGCGAACAGCTCGCGGTACACGGGTCGGGCCGCAACCAGGCAGTCCCGTACTCCCGAGACTTCGAAATCCGGAAGGTCGTGCAGCGGCGCGTTGACGAACACGGGCCGCGGCGCAAGCGCCGCCAGGACCTCGGTGAAATCGAACGGGATCCGGGCCGGAACGTCACCGTAAACCGATTTGATTCGCGGCATGTAGTGGTGGCTGCTCCAAGCGCTGACGTTGCCGCCGTTGTGCTTGGCGAAGACGTTGAACCCGCAGCTCGACACGATCGCCTTGACGCGCGGGTCGAACACGGCCAGGAACAAAGCGTTGTGCCCGCCCAGCGAGTGGCCGACGACACCGATCGACTGGCCATCGACCGCGGGCAGCGACTGCAGCAGGTCCACGCCGCGTCGGTGGTTCACGATGCCCTTCATCGTCGCGCTGGCATAGCCCAGCGAGTACGGGTCCGTCGTGTATTCGGCCGTGTGCAGCAGCGGGTAATCCAACACCAGGCAAACAAACCCCAGCTCCGCCAGCTCGTGCGCGTACGCCATGCCCGCCTCGCTGGTTAGCCCCGCGGGACGGTCCTTGCCCGGAGCCGCGCTGCCGGGCAGACAGATCACGGCCGGGCGGCGGTCCGCCGGTCCGGCCCCGTGAGGCACCAGCAGCCAGGCCGGGATCCGATCGTCCGCTTCCGCCAGAAACGTCACGTGTTGCCGCGTGTAATGGCGGAGCCGCGTCTGAGCGTCGATCTTCAACTCCAGCGGCAGCGACGTCTTCTCCGGCAGCGGTCCCATGACCAGCTCCATGCTGGCCCGCACGTGCGCCACGCGCCGCGCCCAGTCCCGCGGCGTTCTCACGGGCTGCATTTGGCCCTGTTCGTCCTGGTACTGCAGCAGGTTGGCCCGATCCTCGTACCAGGGCGGCGGCGGCTGGTCGGCCCAAGTGTCGGCCGCGGCCGGAATCAGCACCGACAACACAGAGATCATGGCAGCAACGTTGGATCGCACGTTCGGCCTCACAGTTTGCCGGCGAAGAGCCGCTTGGAGTTCTCGTACAGGATCTTGCGTTCAACCGCCTTGCTGGGCGACAGCTTGCGGATCGCGGCGATGGTTTGAGCGCCCTGGCACTTGGGCCCAGAACCTTCCGCGTCGGCGCAGTCGCTGCCGTAGAGGATCTTGTCCTGGTGCCGGTCCAGGAACCCGCGCGTGTGCTCCTCGTCGCGAAGCAGGGCGTTCAAGCCGGAACCGGCCGACATGTCGGCGAACATGTTGGGATAGTCGGCCAGGTAGCGGTCGGTCAGTCCGCCCGGCGTGACCTTGCCCTTGGGGTAGAGCACGGTCTGGTCGGTGTGGTTCTTGTCGATGTTGGCCCACCAGGTCTGAGCGTGGCCGATGAAGTTGGTCTGGGGAAACTTCTCCAGCATCTTGTGCAGGCGTTCGAAGCCCCGATTGTACGTGCCGTGCTGGAAGTGCAGCAGGATCGGCACCTTGTACTCGGCGGCCAGCGCGTACAGCAATTGGCTTTCGGCCGAGTCGCATTCGACGGCGAACTTCTGCTCGCCGATGATGATCGCGCCTTGTTCCAGGTACTTGGCAATCTCGCTGCGAGCCGTGGGCAGGTCCGTGACCTCGTTCGCGCCATGGTAGTACACCTTGGGGTGTTGCCGAGCCATGACCAGCACCGACTCGTTGCCGCCCGCTCCGACGCCACCCAACCCGTTCCACTTGCCGCCACCCGTCGAAGCGCGTTCGACGTCCGTTCCGGCCGGCAGGAGGATCGTCTGCGTGACGCCCATGGCCCGCTGATGCGCGATCGTCTGCTCGGTGTCGCGTTGCCAGTAGTTCGTGTGCTGGTGGATGTCGATGATCGGTTCGGCGGGCGCGTCGTCGGCCGTGAGGCGGGTGGTCGCCAGCGCGGCGGCCGCGGACAGCGAAGCGAGATGAAACTGGCGACGGGAAATCCGGTTCATGGCGGGCTCCTCAGGCAAATGATTGCTTCACCTCTCTTGGGGCCGCCAGGGAGTGAAGCAATGGGTAGGCGACCCGGCGGCAGGCTCCCATCATAGCAGCGCCGCGGCTCCCGCGGGATCGCCGCCGGGCTTTGGGTGGACTGGCGAGACGGGCGAAACTCTAACGCTTGATGATCCAAGCGGAGTCCGCGGATCGTGTTACATCGTCCACTGGCCGCAACCGGCGGCTCAATCCGCCGAACGCCTCGCCAAACTCCCTGAACCGTGTGTTCAGATTCTCGAACACCGCCACTTGCTGACGGAGATTTGACCAGACAACAGGGCCAGTGCGCGCCGGCGCAAGTCGCTTGCGTTCAAGCCACGTTGGATTATTCTGAACTGCCACCGCAAGAGTTTTTTCCGTCCGCGGTCCGGGTACGCTTTGAGATTGCCAGCCACAGCCCGAGGCTCTAGCGCCTGCCTCCATGGGAGCTTACTGTATGTCCACGCGAAAGGGTCCCTCTCGCCCTCGACGCTCGCTCGCCTCGCCGTCAGCCGCCAGGAGTCGCGCGCTGCGCTTACGGGCCCGCCGCTCGGCCTTGCGCATCGAGACACTGGAAGAGCGGCGCCTGTTGGCGATCGATTTCCTGCCGCCGGGCGCGTTGCTGGATTTTGGCGACTTGCCGGAAGGACCGGGGCTGAACTACCGCACGACGTTGACCGAAGACCCGCACGCGACCGGTCCCATCCACCTGATGGTGCCCAATGTGTTCCTGGGCGGAAACGTCGACGCCGAACTGGACGGGCAGCCCACGGCCGACGCGCTGGGCGACGATCAGCATTTCGGCCAGAACGCGTTCGGCATGGTGCTGGCCACCAGCGACGAAGACGGTGTGAACCTGAATGCCTATCGCGACGACCAGGGCAAGCTGCAAACGAACATGTTCTATCCCGGCGCGATCTCGCGGATCGAGGTGCACGCCAACGTGCCCGGCTATCTGAGCGCCTGGATCGACTACAACGGCGACGGGGACTTCCACGACGCGAATGAGAAAATCGCCAATGCCCAATCGCTCAGCGCGGGCCCCAACGTGCTGACGCTCAACGTGCCGCTCAATGCCGTGGTCGGCCAGACCTACGCCCGCTTCCGATTCACGACCTACAGCGGAGACTTGGGACCAGACGGCGTGCTGGACAACTGGGTCCTGCCGGACGGGGAAGTCGAGGACTATCGGCTGCAGATCAAGACGCCCTACGATTTCGGCGACGCGCCGGACAGCTACCAGACGCTGGCGGCCAGCGACGGCCCCGCGCACCGCATCGTCACGGGCATTCACGATCAGCCCGGTGTGCACCTGGGCTCGTACGTGGATCCCGACATGGACGGCCAGCCCGACCCCTGGGCGCTGGGCGACGACGAGGACGACGAGTACGACGTCTTGCACCGGGACGACGAAGACGGAGTGCTGAACTTCGACTTCGGGCATCACAGCTACTCGAACAACGGCAACTCCAACCACTATTACGGCAAGAAGCAGCTTGTCGCCGGCAGTCACGACGTGGCCGAAGTCGTGGCCTCGACCGACGGCTATCTGCACGCCTGGATCGACTTCAACGGCGACGGCGACTTCGCCGATCCGACCGAGCAGATTGCCGCCTCGCTGCCACTGACCGCCGGGTTGAATCACGTGTACTTCAATGTGCCCTGGGAGGTGGCCAAGGGCGAGTCGTTCGCCCGCTTCCGCTTCACCAGCGTGGCGGGACACTTGCCCTGGTACGGTACGACGATCGTCGGCGGCCCGAATGACGGCGTGGAGGTGGACGGCGAGGTGGAGGATTACGAAGTGCTGCTGGCACTGGCCACCGACTTCGGCGACGCCCCGGATTCGTACGGAGACGCCAGCCACAACATCGCCTCGCACTTCCACCTGGGCCATTCGGTGGACGGCGAATTCTTCACGCAGAACTTCGACGGGCACGCCTTTGGCGACGACACGTACGACGGGCACGACGACGAGGACGGCGTGGCGATGTCCCGCACGCTGATGCCAGGTTCCACGCACTGGGTGACCGTCACCGCCTCGGCGGTCGGTTATCTGAACGCCTGGGTGGACTTCGACGCCGACGGCGCGTTCGATCCAGGCGACCAGATCTTCACCGATCGGCTGTTGAATCCCGGCGACAATCACCTGTCGTTCACGGTGCCGGCCGGGATCGATCCGGCCAAGACGTACGCCCGGTTCCGCTTCAGCGCCGAAACGGGACTCGGACCCACGGGCCATCACTTCACGATGGACTATCAGGGAATGGGCAACGGCGAAGTGGAAGACTACGAGCTGGCGATCGGCAAGCAGGACTTCGGCGACGCGCCGGACAGCTACCGCACGCTGGAAGCCAGCCTGGGAGCGGCCCACGTCCAGGTGCTCGGCCCCGCCCCGTTCATCGGTTCGCCGGCCGACATGGAACACGACGGCCAGCCGTCGAGCGACGCGCTGGGCGACGACCAGTACGTCGCGCCGGGCGCTCTGTACGCCGGAATTGGCCTTGGCATCGCGAGCTACCCCGGAGCCTTCGCCCTCGTCGATCAGAACGACGGCTCAAGCAGCATTCTCAGCGATCCGGTAACGCCGGGCGGGCTGAGCGGACTGGCTTTCACGTCCGACGACCGATTGTTCGGCTCGGTCGTGTTCGGCAGCGGACCCAACAGCCAGTTGATCGAACTGGATCCCGACACGGGGCTGCCGGTGAACCTGCACCTGCACGCGGACAACGCGATCGATATCGTGGACGAGGCGGGCGAGCCGGTGAAGATCGGCGACCTGGCCGTCCAGCCGCTGACCGAGGTGTTGTACGGGATCGGCTCGGGCCCCAGCAACGGACTGCTGTACACGATCGACCCCGCGACGGGCGTGGCCACGCTGGTCGGCGACACTGGCGTAAGCCGGACCGGGGGGATCGCGTTCGATTGGTACGGCAACCTCTACATGACTGGCGACGTCGGCACGTCGAGCGTGGAAAGTTACCTGTTCGAAATCGATCCGACCTCGGCCGCCGTGCTGGGCAGCACCGAAATTGTCGATTCGGGCGGCGCCCAAGTGGGTGTGCATCTGGATGGCCTGGGGCTGCGCCCGGCCGATGGTCTGTTGTTCGCCAGTTACGGCGGCAACTATGGTGAAACGATTGCCACGATCGATCCAGCATCCGGCGAGCTGACGGAATTGGGCGATACCGGAATCGGTTCCGCCGGCGACTTGGCCTTCCGTCCGCCGAAGCCGGGAGTGGACGACGAGGACGGCGTGT
Organism: Pirellulaceae bacterium; assembly: GCA_024102795.1. Taxonomy (GTDB): domain Bacteria; phylum Planctomycetota; class Planctomycetia; order Pirellulales; family Pirellulaceae; genus JAGFJK01. The sequence goes on along the minus strand of JAGFJK010000312.1, from coordinate 19,222 downwards.
TCTTCGATCCGTACGCCCAGTTTGGATTGGGCCCGGAGATCCCGCTGGTCTGGGGCAAGAACACGCTCTGGATCGACGCCCGGTCCGCTCCGCCGCTGCCCGATCCGATCCTGCTGCCGCCGGCCAACATGGGCGGCTTGCCCACGTCGGCCGACATCATCGGCTATCTGAACGCCTGGATCGACTTCGACCAGGACGGTTCGTTCCAGCCGTCGGAGCAGATCGCGATCGACCTGCCGATGCTGGCGGGCGAGGTGAACCCGTTGCCGTTCACCGTGCCGGTCGGTTTTGCCGAGGGGACGACGTTTGCCCGCTTCCGGATCAGCACCGAACGCGGTCTGTGGGCCTATGGTCTGGCGCGCGACGGCGAAGTGGAAGATTACCAGGTCACGCTGCAGCATCAGGCCAAGGATTATGGCGACGCGCCGGATTCGTACGCCACGCTCGCGGCCAGCAACGGGGCCAGCCACGTGCTGCCGCAGACCGAAGTCACGGTGACTCACAACGGCGTGTTGAACCTGGGATTCGAGCAGGGACTGCTGGGCTGGACCACCGGCGGCACGGCCAACAGCGTGGAAGTGCTGGAAGCAAGCAATTTCTTCCCTGGGATTCCACCCACCGAGGGCCAGCATTTCGCGCTGCTGTCAACCGGCCCGGGCCTCGTGGCGCCGATCGATCTGCCGTCGCTCGATCCGCTCAACGCCGACGTGGATCACGACACGTCGCTGCTCTGGACGTCGTTCAACCTGACACCCAGCCAGGTGCCGGCGATCATTTCGTTCGATTGGAACCTGCTGACCAGCGAGCTCTCGGCCGGCAGCCATTATCACGGCGGCCGCCCGTCGCTGGACGACTTCTTCGGCGTCTCGCTGAATGGCACCTCGATCGCCAACGGCAGCATCTATCGCGTCAGCGGTTCGGGCTTTGCCGACACTGGACCGTACGACGGCGTGAGCTACGAGGTGACCAGCGGCGGTCCGACCGACGGCAGCCTGTTCGAGGACGGGCAGACCGGCTGGCAGACGTTTCAGTTCGTGATCACCCAGGCCGGCAACTACACGCTGAAGTTCAGCGTGGCCGATCAGGGCACATACAACCAGCCGCCGGTGATGCACTACGATTACCTGGACCAGCCGGGTGATTTCGACACGGGTTTGCTGATCGACAACGTGATGATCTGCGTCCAGCCGCAAATCGCCGACCGGCTGCGACTGGGCGACTACGTCGATCCGGAAAGCGATGGGCAACCGACGATCAGCGCCCTGGGCGACGATCTGGATCTGCAAGGCGACGACGAGGACGGCGTGTACTGGACGGGCGACATCCTGCCGGGGTTGGGCGTGCCGATCCAGGTTTCCGTGGCCGGTGTGGCGCCGGGCAGCTTTGCGTTCCTGGACGCCTGGATCGACTACAACCAGGACGGCGATTTCGACGATCCGGGCGAGCAGTTTCTGTTCAGCACGGCGGTGACCAACGGCGTCAGGTTCCCGCAGACGGTGCCGGTGCCGACCAGCGTCAACCTGGGCGGTTCGCAGGTGCCGACGCCCACTGGCCTGACCTATGCCCGGATCCGCATCAGCAGCCAAGGCGCGCTGACGCCCCGTGGCCAGGCGGCCGACGGCGAAGTGGAAGACTACCTGGTATTCATCGGCAATACGATGGAGTGGCTGGAGTACGGCGACGCGCCGGACGACGCCTGGATTCCGCCGCTGCAGCCCGGCCCCGGCGACCCGCCGGATTATGTCACCTTGCTGGGCGGCGCCCCCGTGATGGATCCCGTGCTCGGAGGCGCTCGGCACCGCTTCGACCCCAACCACGTGATCTACCTGGGCGAGCGGATCGACATGGAACGCGACGGGCAACCGGCGTTGCTGGCCGACGGCGACGACGGGTTGCGGCCCGATCTGACCACGCCCGGCGGCGATCCCTACGACACGCATGATGACGAGGACGGCGTGCTGTTCCCGGCGTCCGCGCTGCAGCCCGGATACGAGGCCACGTTGCAGATCACCGCGGCGTCCTACGGTTACCTGGACGGCTGGATCGACTACGACCTGGACGGCGTGTTCGAGCCGTCGGAGAAAATTGCGAATGCCTATTACCTGAGTCCGGGCGTGAATACACTGGTGATCGACGTGCCGACGCTTGGCTCGCCAGGTGATCCGATCCACTTCATGACCTACGCCCGCTTCCGCTTCAGCTCGTACGATCAGGGCCTGCCGCCCACCGGCTGGTACTCGGACGGCGAAGTCGAGGACTACAAAGTCAACATCTCGAACCTGGACTTCGGCGATGCGTACAACGACCCCGCCGACCTGTACGACTATCCGACGCTGCTGAGCCACGACGGAGCCCGGCACATCGTGCATCCGGAAGGTCCCATCCTGGGCTGGACGGTCGATACGGAACTGGACGGCCAACCGACGGTGCCGGGCGAGGCGATCGGAGACGATCAGCAGGGGATCGACGACGAGGACGGCGTCTGGCTGCTCGATCCGCTGATTGCCGGCGACGCCGTGCGGCTGGTGGTCAACGTGGTCAACGCCGGCGGCTACTTCTCCGGCTGGATGGATTACAACCTGGACCTGGAATGGGATGACGACGGCGAGCAGTTGGTGTTCGACGGCGTGCCGGGCCCCGTCTTCCTGGACATCGGCACGCACACGCTGACGTTCCCGGTACCGGCCGCGGTTCCCGCCGGCCCGACCAGTTTCCGCTTCCGGATCACGTCGGACGATTCGCAGCCGCTGACCACGCGCGGGCTGGCACCCGACGGCGAGGTCGAGGATTACGTGTACGACGTGGTGCGGGCCGACTTCGGCGACGCGCCGGACAGTTTTGGCACGTCGCTGGCCAATAACGGTCCGCGGCACGTGATCTCGCCTGTGTTCCTGGGCACTCGGATCGATGCGGAACCGGACGCCCTGCCGGACAACGACGCGCGGAGCGACGACAACTTGAACCTGGACGACGAGGACGGCGTGACGTTCGCCGGATTTGCGCAGAACGTCGTGCCCGTGCTGGCGACCGGATCGTTCGTGCAGGTAAATGTCGTCAGCTCGGTGTCGGGCGTCTATTTGAACGCCTGGCTGGACTTCGACGGCAGCGGCGTGTTCGACGACAATCCGGCCGAGCATATCTTCCGCGACGTCGTGCTGCAGGCCGGCTCGAACAATCTGCTGTTCTTCGTCGAACCTTCGGCGGTGGACGCCATCTCGTACGCCCGTTTCCGAGTCAGCAGCGAAGCGGGCCTGTGGGCCACCGGCGTGGCTCCGGACGGCGAGGTGGAGGACTACAAGGTGTCGATCGTCCGCGGTTTGGACTTTGGCGATGCGCCGGAGCCGGACTATTCGACGCTGCTGCAGAACCCCGCCGATCCCGGTTCGTCCGATCCGGGACCGTACCACGAGATCACCGGTTTGTACCTGGGCGCGAAGATTGATGCCGAGCCGGACGGCCAGCCGCAGCCGCAGGCCCTGGGCGATGACCTGCTGGACGGCAACGACGACGAGGACGGCGTCTGGTTCCTGACCGAGCTGGTGCCCGGCCAGATGGCGACCATCAAGGTGGTCAGTTCGCTGCCCGGCTATCTGAACGGCTGGATCGATTTCCGCCGCGACGGCGACTGGGACGATAACGGCGAACACATCGCGATCGACTTTCTGACCACCGGCGGCGGCGCCGCCGACATGATCACGTTCTCCGTGCCGTCATACGCGACCGCGGGCCAGTTGACGTATGCCCGATTCCGGTTGAGTACCTACACGTACCTGGGCGACAACCTGGGTCCGGATGGCATCGTGCCCGACGGCGACATCGTGCCCGACGGCGAGGTGGAGGACTATCGCGTGGTCCTGGGGCAGGCTCAGGACTGGGGCGATGCGCCGGACGGAATTCACGACAATCCACCGCCGCGCTATCCAACGTTGGAAGTCCACTCCGGCGCCCGGCACCAGATTCTGTCCGGCGTGTTCCTGGGCCAGTCGGTCGATCCCGAAGCGGATGGTCAGCCCACCGCGCTGGCCCTGGGCGACGACCAGGCGCAACTGGACGACGAGGACGGCGTGGTCTGGCTCACCCCGCTGGTTCCCGGCCGCGCGGCTTCCATCCAGGTGACCGCCTCGGTCGAAGGCTTCCTGAATGGCTGGATCGACTTCAATGCGGACGGAGACTGGAACGATCCGAACGAATGGATCGTGGCGCGGACCATCCAGGGTGGTCCTATGATCCTGGGCGGCGGCGGCCCGAACGTGATCGAATTCTGGGTGCCGGAAACGGCCGTCGTGGGACAAACCTTCTCGCGATTCCGCTTCGTGCCGGCGCCGGAAGACGGCATCCTGATCCCCGAGGACTATGTGCTGGAACCGCATTCGGAACTGGGCAGCGACGGAGACTGCGACGCCAGCGGCGACATTTGCATGCCGGGCGAAGTGGAGGACCACGCCGTGGCAATCGCCCCGCCGCTGGACTTCGGCGACGCGAACAATTCGTACCGGACCGTGCTGGCTGACGAAGGCCCGCGGCACGTGGTCGTGTCGCACTATCACCTGGGTGCCGCGATCGACGTGGATGACGATGGCCAGCCCGATCCGTTGGCCCTGGGCGACGACCTGGACGCGGACGGCGACGACGAGGATGGTGTGACGTTCCCGGCTCATGATCTGGTACCTGGCATGACCGAGACGGTGACCGTGGTCGCTTCGGCCGCCGGGCGTCTGGACGCCTGGCTGGATGCCGACGGCGACGGCGTGTTCGAACATCCGGGCGAGCAGGTGCTGGCCAGCGTCGCGGTGAATCCGGGCGCGAACCTGATCAGCTTCGTGGCGCCGCTGGCTCCGGGCAACATCGTGACCTCGATGCGGTTCCGCTTCAGCCTGAACGGCGGCCTGACGCCGACGGGGCCGGCGCCCGACGGCGAAGTGGAAGATTACCTCGTGGCGCTTGGTCCCGGTCCCTCCGTGCTGTTCGACTACGGCGACGCGCCCAGCCCCTATCCCACCACGCTGGCGCAGGACGGCCCGCGGCATATCGTGGTCCAGGGCATCCATCTGGGAGCGCAGGTCGATATCGATCCGGACGGCCAGCCAGCGCCGGGCGTCGACGGCGACGATGGCGCTCGACCGGATCTGGGCTACGACACGAACGACGACGAGGACGGTGTGGCGTTCACGTCGATTGTGCTGCTGGGAGAACTGGCCACGCTGGACGTCGAAGCCTCGGTCAGCGGGCGACTGGACGCCTGGATCGACTTCAACCGCGACGGGGATTTCCTGGACGCGGGCGAGCAGGTGTTCAGCAGCGAGCCGCTGGTGGCCGGCGTGAATTCACTGGCCTACGCCGTGCCGGCCGATGCCGCCGATGGGCCGACGGTGAGCCGCTTCCGGTTCAGCACGGCCGGCGGACTCTCGCCGTCCGGCCCGGCCCTGGACGGCGAAGTCGAGGATCATCCGCTGACGATCCCCGGCGCCGTCCTGCGGCTGGATCTGTACGAAGCCGACGGTGTGACGCCGATCAACGATGCGACCGTCGCCGTCGGGCAGCAGTTCGTGGTGCGGATCAACGCCCTGGACAATCGAGCCAACTCGGTCGGCATCATCGGACTGAACGTCGACCTGGACTGGGACGCCAGCCTGCTGGAATACGTGGGCGGCGGTTTCAACACGGGCGATCCGGACGACCTGCCGATCACGCCCAGCTTCCCCAGTGCGCGAACCGGCACGCTGGACCAGGCGGGCGGCGCGATCAACCTGAACGCCTTCAGCACGCCGGCGGCCGGACCTCCGAACGCCGCGATCGGCGCGGGAACGTTCGAAAGCTTCGCCATGCTCAGGTTCCTGGCCGAACAGGAGACGTCCGTCGCCACGCTGCTCGACCTGACTCTGAACAGCATCGTGATGGCCGACAACGCCGCCGTCGACGCGGCCGTGCTGGACGCCGATCTGAACATCCTGGCCACACCCGATCAGCCGCTGATCGACGTTTCGACCGACCAGATCCGGTTTACCACGGTGTTCACCGAGAACCTGGATATCCGCAACGGAACGGAAAGCCCGCTGGTCCGGCCGAACTACCCGGACGGCACGAAGTTCTTCGAAGTCACCAACACCGGCAGCGGCATGTTGCAGATCAGCGGCATCCTCTTTAGCGCGCTCTTGGGCGGCGATGTCAGCGTGTCGCCGCTGCCCACGCCCGGCTCGCCGATCCTGCTGGCGCCGCTGGCCACGCAGCGGTTCGACCTGCGGTACGCTCCCACCGATCCGATCACGCCGCGCGGCGGCAGCCCGGCATCCGATCCGACCAGTTTCGACCTGGCCGACGGGCTGATGATCTTGAGCAACGCGGTGAATGATCCCAGTCTCGACCTGCGGCTGCTCGGCGCCTCGACGTTCAACTGCGACATCAGCTACGACGGAGCGTGCGGGGTGACGGACCGCAACCTGCTGGAGAACCCGCGGTTCTTCAACAACGCGCCCAACTACGATCCGACGCTGGACATGGACGGCGACGGCCGCATCGACCTGCCCGACGCCGGCGTGATCAACGTCGAGTTTGGCGGAGCGCGTCCGCTGGCCAACGACGACCAGGCGACCACGCTGGAGAACGTGGCCCTGAACCTGAACGTGCGGGCCAACGATGTGGGCGTCGGCGCGACGCTGGTGCTGCAGGTGGTGCCGCAAGTCGGCGGTGGTTCCGCCGTCGGGGGATCGGCCACCGTGAACAACAATGGGACGCCCGGCAACCTGGCGGACGACACGATCAACTTCGTTCCCGCCGCCGGCTTCACGGGCTCGGCCAGCATCATGTACGCCTTCTTCGACGGCGTGCAACTGGCGTCGAACGTGGCCGTGGTGCACGTCGATGTGCAAGCCGCTTCGCCGCTGCTGGCGGCCGGCTCGGTCGGTTCGACGGAGTTGATGTCGCCTGCCGATGTCTGCGAACCGCTGGAAACGGACCACCTGGCGCCGCTGCTGGCCGAGGCGATTCGGCTGTGGAGCGACGCTCGGCCCGACCACGATGTGCCCGCGCTGCTGAGCGGCGTAGAGGTGCGAGTGCAGGACTTGGGTGGCTCGCTGCTGGGTCTGGCGGGCGACGGCCTGGTACTGCTGGACGACGACGCCGCGGGGGGGCAATGGTTCGTCGACCCGACTCCCGCCGACTCGTCGGAGTTCGTCCTGCTGGCTGAAAACGAGCTGCGAACGGCATTGCACGGCCCGGCCGCCGAAAGGTTTGACCTGCTGACCGTGCTGGTGCACGAACTGGGCCATCTGCTCGGCCTGCCCGATATCGACCAGCCCGGACACCAGGGCGTGATGGCTCATGAATTGCCCACCGGTGTGCGGCGATTGCCGGTGGCGGACGCCGCGGCTCCGGTAACGCAACAGCCGGGAACGGATTCCGACGCCATGGTGTACCAGTCGGCGGCCGACCGGTTGTACGCGGAACTGGATGCCGCCGGCGGGGACAATGTCGGCCAGGACTGGCCCTGGATGTAAGGCGAGCGTGTAGCGTTTTGGTCGTTTTCTCGAAGGAATTTGGCGTGAAGCACGAGGGAATCTTGGGACGGCCTTCGCGTGCACTCCCCCTTGAAATCCCTCTGGCTCCCTGCCCGGCTTCCGGAGATCGTGCAGCTTATGAGTTGTCTTGTGTATGGAACTTGGGATGATGAACCAATGGTCAGCTCGACTTCGTCGAGCCACCCTCACAATACTTCTGGCCCCCTCCCCGCTTCGGGGAGGGCTGGGGAGGGGCCTGCGGGACTATGAAGCAAAGCCATTCGCTCGATTCGAACATGGCCACTCGCGGGACGCGGATTTCGGACGAGTCGAACATCAATTGAGGATCTGAATACTTGAGTGCGACAATTGTTGGGTGATTCCATAGGATGCCAGCCGCGTCAAGACAGGATGCACAAGAGCCCCTCCCCAGCCCTCCCCGGAAGCCGGGGAGGGGGCCAGAGGGATTTCAAGGGGGAGCGCTCGCCGAGGTGCAAGCCGTCCAAGTTTCCCTCGTTTGTAACGCCATGTTCCATCTTCAAGACAATGTATAAGCTGCACGATCCCGCTTCGGGGAGGGGGCCAGAAGTGTTTATGGGGTTGACGCAGCGGCTTGGTAACCGGAGCGACCAATCGATCAAAATGTCCTGAATCCTGCTGTTAAGGGACCTGAAAGCTACACGACCTCTTAGATGGACGGTTCTAGTGAGTTGAGGACTTGCTCGAGAATGATTGAGGTGGCTGGTCGGTACGAGGGGCGCGCTACTTTCGCGGAGCGAAAGGCGACTGTGGCGACTCTGGGACTGGCCTTCCAGAGGCGGCGTGGTTGCGATATATTCCGCCGCCCGGTGGTATTCCTGGTAGTCCAGGCGGCGGCGGGAAGTGTGGGCTGAGGTGCGAGACAATTTGTTCCAGAGGGGAGCGAGCGACGTGGCCTGGCTGCTGAATCGCACGAGCCGTTCGAACGGTCGGCGAAAGTCGGCCCGCTTGCCGGGCTCGGCCGCCGGTCGTGGGCGCTCGACGTGCCGGCCGACCGTCTGCCCGCTCGAAGACCGGCGGATGCTGGCCCTGCTGGGCATCGGCGTCAACCTGTATGAAGACGCCGGGGGCGTTCCTGGCGCTCCGATCGAAGACCGATCGGTCGCCGTCGGCGACACGTTTTTCGTCGAGATCACCGCTCAGGATCTGCGAGCTACGCCCCAAGGCGTCAACGGCCTCTCGCTGGACCTGCGCTGGGACGCGGCCGCGCTGGAGGTGATCACCAGCCCGTTTAACCCCAGCGACCAAAGCAGCCCGCTGGTAACCAGCGCCTTTCGCGGATTTCGGTCCGGAACGCTGGACGAGTCCAACTCGGCGGCGATGATCGACGAACTGCGCGGCGTGGGCCCCTCGCAATCGGGCATCGGCGTCCAAGGGCCGGAACGTTTCAGCTTGATACACTTCCGAGCGGACCAGGCTTCCGCTCAGCCGCTGCGGATCTCCATCGGCGATATCGGCGCCGGGTTGGTCAACTATCTGAGGAACCTGCAAGGCGACGACTTCGCGATCTCCCAGCCGGTGATCACCGTCGGCGACACTGGGGACGGCGGCGGCGAGCAGGAAGTAGACCCGCCGACCCCGCCCGCGCTCACCATCGCCGGCTCGTCGGTTATGGAAGGCCACACGGGTCAGACCTTCGCCGCCGTGACCGTCGGCCTGTCGCAGCCGGCCGAGGAACCGGTCTCGGTGCGGGTCACGACGGTCGCGGGGACGGCCACCAGCGGCGTGGACTACCTGCCGCTGGATCAGGTGCTGTCCTTCGTGCCGGGCGGGCCGAGCGTGCAGACGGTTCATGTCAGCGTGCTCTCGGACACGGCGTTTGAATCCGACGAGACGTTCCAGGTCCAGTTCAGCGAACCTGTCGGCGCCACGCTGCAGCAGGCGTTGGCGACGGTGACTATCCAGAACGACGATCCGCAGCCGGTCGTTCCGCGCGTGGATTACACGCTGCTGCTGCTGGATCCGGCGGGGCAGGATCTGCCGCGCGATGCCAGTGGACGCTACCAACTGGAAGCCGGCCAGTCGTTCGTGGCGCAAGTGTTCGCCACCGACTCGCTGGGTGATACCACCGGCGGCGTGTTCGCGGCATTCGTGGACCTGCTCGCAGCGCCGCAGCAAGTGACTTGGGACCCGGCTTCGCTGGCGATCGACGGACAGTTTGCCAACGCCACCAGCGGCAGCGTGGCCGCCGGCCAGGGTCTGGTGGATGAAGCCGGCGGCACGGCCGGGACTCAACCCACGGGCGGCGGAGTGCCGCATGCCTTGCTGCAAGTCACCGGTCAGCTCGCGCCGCAACTCGCGCCCGGCACCACCGTCGCCGTGTCGTTGGATGCGGCCGACGCGCTGCAACACGAGACGCTGGTTTTCGGCTCCGGATTGCCCGCGGTCGCCAGCTACCAGTCCGTGGCGATGGTCGTCCTGGACTCCGACCAGGGCGAGCAGCCGCTGATCCGCGGCTGGCAAAACCTGAACGACCCGCTGGATGTCAACGGCGACGGGCTGCGCACGCCTCGCGACGTGCTGCTGATCGTCAACGAACTGAACCGCACCGGGCCGCACCTGCTGACCGGCAGCGGACCCGGCACCGACGAGCATCAGTTGGATGTGAACGGCGACGGCGGCGTCTCGCGGCTCGACGCGCTGCTGATTTTCAACTTTCTGACCTTCGGCATCTTGCCGGACGGCCTCGCCGAGGGCGAAGGACCGGACAGTCCGTCGTCTGGGAGCTTTTCCCCAATGGCCGGCGGCAACTCGTTGCTTGCCGACGCGGAGCCGGGCGTTTGCTCGCCGCTGGCCGCTGCTGTCGATTATCTGTGGGAACACGACCTGCTCGGTCCTGTTCCGGCCCGGCTGTGATCGCCGCGGACCGGCAAGCGATCGGCGGCAACCGGTCGAGCGCTGGAAATTAGCGGGCATGACTGGCGGGTTTCGCGATTTCGGCGGGTTTCGCGATTTCGCCGAGAAACAGCGGGCTGACGCCCGCCGCTCGCCAATCGCTCGCCAACGGTTCGCCGGCCGCGCGTCGAGAAACAGCGGGCTGACGCCCGCCGCTCGCCAATCGCCCGCCAATCGCCCGCCAATCGCCCGCCGCGTGCCCGCAGCCGGCCGTAACCCGAATGTAGCGGCTGCCCGTTCTGCGCCGGGCAGCTCCAGCGACTTTGGCTGCCCGAAAGGGCCCGATTTCTTGTCGCATTTTACCCAGGCAACTAGCATGGAGCTTGAATCGCGCGTCTACACAAAATAGAACATCTAGCCTGCCCGGGTATCCAACCGCGGTTGACAGTAGTCACTACAGCCGGAACGAAACCCCCTCCTTGGAAGTGCATCCACGATGAAGCCGCGTCGTCTCAAGGCCAACCGCATTCGCACCAGCCGCTCTGCTCGCCGCGCACCCAGGCCTCTGGCAGCACATCGGTTCGAACTCCTGGAAGCTCGCCAGTTGCTGGCCGGCGACATCCAGTTCCGGTTCGAATTCACCGACGCCGGCCAGAACCCGGTGGACGCGGTGCAGGTCGGCGATTCGTTTCTGCTGCGGAGCTTCGTGCAGGACATCCGGGCCGTGCCGCAGGGCGTGAGTTCGGCGTACCTGGATTTCGTGTACGACAATCCCCACGCCATGTCTTCCGGCGCGGCCATCACGCACGGGGCGGACTACGCGACCGAAACGTCCGGCAACGCGGCGATGTTTCCGCGGATCGAGGATGTGGGCGGCGGTTTGACGGGCGGGATCGCGCCGGCCAATCCGGACCAGGAGTTCCTGCTGTTCAGCTTGCCGCTGGTGGCCGTGTCGGCAGGCACGTTTTCGTTTCATCCGGAGATGGCCGACGGCTTTGGGCGCGACATTCTGCTGGTCGGGTCCGGCACGCCGGTGCCGTTCGATCCGGAAAACGTGATGCTGGTGGGCGACAGCACGCTGCAGATTCTGCCAACTGTTTCGTTCGAGCAGTCCACGAGTGTGGTGGACGAGGGAGCCGGCACGCACACGGTGAACGTGCAGCTCGACACGGGCGGCGCGGCGCTGGCCGCTCCCGTGACGGTCATGGTCTCGGCGCTGGCTTCGTCCACGGCCGGCGGCGGAGACTTCACGCTGGACACCAGCTCGGTCACGTTCGCCGCTGGTTCGATGGGCGGCGCGCAGCCTGTGACGCTGACCATCACTCCGGACGCGACGAGCGACGGGAACCTGAATGTCGATCTGGGGCTGTCGGTGGCCAGCGATGCCGCGGCGGGCCTGGGCCACCTGGATCGGCACCGGGCGAGAATCATCGACGACGATTTCGACCGCGTGGAAGTGGAAGTGAACCTTTACGCCGATCACAACGGCGTGCCGGGGGTCATCCTGACCGACGACACGATCACGGCCGGCAACCGGTTCTTCGTGGAATTGCTGGTGGGCGATTATCGCGAAGATCCGGCGGCGCCGGGCGAGCAGCGGGGCGTGATCGGGATGCGAGTCAATCAGTTCGCCTGGCCCTCGGCCAACCTGGTGACGCTGGATGAGTTTCCGGTCGACAACCCGCTGGATCCCGTTTCGCCGAACCCGCTGGTGACGTCCGCGTTCCCGCTCAGCCGCAGCGGCGACCTGGCGACGCTGTCGCCAACGATGCAGGCGATCCAGAACTTGACCGGCTTCAGCAATCCGACCGGCGGGGAAGGGACCGCGATCGGGATCAACCAGCCCGGACGGTTCAGCCTGATGCACTTCGTGGCCAATCAGCCGGTTTCGCCCGCGGTGGCTCTGACGCTGGATGTCGACACGGCCACAATCACGCTGGCCGACAATTCGGCGGTTGCCGCCACGCTGGTCTCGCCGCTGGCGGTTGTGGTGAACAGCCGCCCGTCGGCGCTGAACAACCATTTTGGCGTCGATTTCAACTCGTCGAACAACCTGCTGAACGTGCTGGGCAACGATACCGACTCCGACGCGGACGACCTGACGATCACTTCCGTGACCGCCAGTGCCGCGGGCGGCACGATCGCCATCGTGGGCACTCCGGGCACCGCGGGCCACCAGGTGCAGTACACGCCACCGGCCGGCTTCCGCGGCACGGACACGTTCATTTACACGATCGACGACGCGCAGCAGTTGAGCTGCGCCACGGCGATGGTCACGGTCGACGTCGGTCCTCTGCGCGTGGAGAAGGCCACGAATGCCGCCGATCCGGCCGCTCCCACGCCCGCCGAGGATGCCGACTCGCCCACCGGGCCGCTGCTGGAACTCGGCACCGACGTAACCTGGACCTACCAGGTATTCAACGAAGGCACTCGGCCCCTGACCTTGACGGGTATCGTGGACGACTTCGGCACTCCGCTGGACATGGGCGACGACTTCACACCCGCGGCGGTCGAATCCGGCGGCTTCAACGTGGGCGACACGAACCAGAACAACCTGCTGGATCCGGGCGAAGAGTGGCGGTTCACGTCGCAGGGCGTTGTCTCGTACCAGGTCGTGGGCGGCCAGTACAGCAACCTGGCGATGGCCACCGCGACGGCTCCCGATAACGGCGACGTGCTTAGCGGCCAGGATCCGAGCAATCACTTGGGAGTGGAAGCCCAGGTGATGTTGGTCAAACGCACCAACGGCCAGGACGCCAACACACCTACCGGCCCGTTTCTGCTGGTCGGATCGACCGCCACGTTCACCTATGAGGTATCCAACCCGGGCAACGTTCTCTTGCAGCTAACCTCGATCGTCGACGACAATGGGACGCCTGGGGACTCGGGCGATGATTTCTCGCCGGCGGCGGTCGAGGCGGGCGGTTTCAACGCGGGCGACACCAACCAGAATGGCCTGATCGACGCCGGCGAGACCTGGCAGTTCTCAGCCACGCGCCTCGTCACAACGGGCCAGTACACCAACTCGGCATCCGTCATTGCCACCCCGGTCGACGAACTCGGCGCGCCGCTGGCTGGTTTCGATCCGCAGACCGACACGGATGCGAGCAATCATTTTGGCGTCCTGCTCTCGCCGCAGGACTTGACAATCGAGAAGCAAACGAACAACGTCGACGCCGACGATCCCACCGGACCGCTGCTGGCGGTGGGAGCCACGGCGACCTTTACGTATCAAGTGTCGCTGGCCGTTGGAGTGAACATTCCGCTGGATGTTGCCAGCCTGATCGACGACAACGGCACGCCCGGCGACACGAACGACGACTTCCAGCCGGCACCGTTGGAAACCGGCGGCTTCAACGATGGTGATACGAACCAGAACGATCTGTTGGACGCCGGCGAAACGTGGCTCTTCGCCGACTCGCGGATCGTCACCGCTGGCCAGTATACGAACACCGCCGTGGTCACCGCCAACCCGGTCGATGCCCAGGGCAACCGCATCCTCACGCTGGATCCGCTCATGCAGCAGGACGCCAGCAATCACTTCGGCGTGCTGGCGGTGGTCGAGCTGGAAAAGCAGACCAACCTGCAGGACGCCGACACGCCGCCTGGTCCCAGTTTGCCGATTGGCTCGACGGCCACATTCACCTACCTGGTAAGCAACGGCGGCAACGTGCCGCTGGAAGTTGTAACGCTGACGGACGACAACGGGACACCGGGCGACGCGAGCGATGACTTCAGTCCCGCTCCGGTGCTCTCCGCCGGATTCAACGTCGGCGATACGAACCAGAACAACCGGATCGACCTGGACGAGACGTGGCAGTTCACGGCCAGCCGAGTGGTCACGCCCGGCCAGTATGCCAACGTGGGCACCGTGACGGCTCATCCGGTGGACGAGCAAGGCAATGACATTCCGGGCATCGTGGACGTGATGGCCCAGGACGCCAGCCATCACGTGGGGACCCCGATTCGGCTGGAGAAGGCGACTAACGCCGCCAATCCGGCCAGCCCCACGACCGCCGAAGATGCCGACACGGCTCCCGGCGTCTTCGTGCCCGTGGGTTCATCGGTCGTCTGGACCTACCTGGTGTTCAACGACGGGACCGAACCGCTCGACATCACTTCGCTGACAGACGACTTTGGCACGCCGGGCGACCCCGGCGACGACTTCAGTCCGGCGCCGGTCGAGTCGGGTGGTTTCAACGTGGGCGACACGAATCAGGACCGGCTGCTCGATCCGGGCGAAGCCTGGCAGTTCACTTCCAGCGGCGTGGTTAACTACCTGGCGGTTGCCGGACAGTACATGAATTCGGCCGAGGTGACCGCGGACGGAGCGATTGCGGGCGGCACGGTCAGCGACAACGATCCCAGCAACCACTTCGGAGCGCAGATCGACGTGGACGACCTGGTGCTGGAAAAACTGACCGACGGCCAGGACGCGGACACGCCTCAAGGGCCGTTGCTGGAGGCCGGCACGACCGTCGTCTTCACCTACCAGCTCAGTCTGCTCAACTCTGCCAACGTCCCGGTCAGCGTGGACCAGTTGGTCGACGACAACGGCACGCCGGGCGACACGGGCGACGACTTCAATCCCGCTCCCGTCCAGACCGGCGGCTTCAACAACGGCGACACCAATCAGAACGACTTGCTGGATCCAGGCGAGACGTGGCAGTTCCAGGCCATGAGTACCGTCACGCCCGGCCAGTACACCAATACGGCCACCGCTGAGGTGCAGGCCACCAGTTTCGCCGGCCAGCCGATTGCCGGGATCGACGTTCTTTCGGCCAGCGACCCGAGCAATCATTTTGGGATCGACGCCCAGGTGGCGCTGACCAAACGCACCAACGGCCAGGATGCCGACACGGCTCCCGGCCCATTCATCGCCGTCGGCGGCACGGCGATATTTTCCTACGGAGTCAGCAATCCGGGCAACGTGCCCCTGCAGTTCGTCGAATTGGTGGACGACAACGGCACGCCTGGCAATGCGGCCGACGATTTCAATCCCGCTCCGGTCGAAACGGGCGGCTTCAACAACGGCGACACGAACCAGAACGGGCGGATCGATCCGGGCGAGACCTGGCTGTACCAGGCGATGCGCACGGTCACGATCGGACAGTACACGAATACGGCGGTCGTGGTCGCCAATCCGCTCGACATGCAAGGCGGAGACCTGCCGGCGATCGACAACCGCACGGCCAGTGATGTCAGCAACCATTTCGGCGCCCAGGGCGCCGTGCAACTGGTCAAGCTGACCGAGAACCAGGACGCCAACACGCCGCCTGGGGCCGTCGTGCCGGTAGGCTCCGCGGTGACATTCCGCTACGAAGTCAGTGTGCCGGCCGGCGGCAACGTGCCGCTGGTCATTCTGCAGTTGATCGATGACAACGGCACTCCGGGCAACGCGGCCGACGACTTCAGCCCCGCTCCGCTGGAAACGGGCGGCTTCAACAACGGCGACACGAACCAGAACGGGCGGCTCGACTTGACGGAGACCTGGTTATTCCAGGCCACGCGCGACCCGGTCACCGTGGGCCAGTACACGAACTCGGCCGCGGTGACTGCCAACCCGGTCGATCCGCAGGGCAACGACATCGAGGGCCTGGCCGACGCCACGGATTCAGACGCCAGCAGCCACTTCGGCGCGGTGGCCGACGGCATCATTGTCCAGAAGCAGACCAACGGCCAGGACGCCGAAACGGCTCCCGGTCCCTTCCTGCCCGTGGGCGGCACGGCGACCTTCACGTACCAGGTCAGCCTGCCCGCATCGGTCAACGTGCCGATCGCGATCATCGCCTTGACCGACGATAACGGCACGCCAGCCAACATGGCCGATGACTTCACGCCGGCCGGAGTGGACGACGTCGCGGATGGCTTCAATGACGGCGACACGAACCAGGACGGTTTCCTCGATCCGGGTGAAACCTGGCTGTTCCGAGCGACTCGGACGGTCACCGCCGGGCAATACACCAACACGGTCGCAGTGACGGGCAACCCGGTCGATTTTGACGGCGACGATATTACCGGCCTGGACAACGTCACGGATTCCGATGTCAGCAATCACTTCGGCGCGGTCGCCGAGGGGATCGTGATCGAGAAGTCGACCAACGGGCAGGATGCCGACACCGCGCCCGGACCCGTGATCGCCGTGGGCGGCACGGCGTCGTTTTCGTACCAGGTCAGCCTGCCGGCGACGGCGAACGTGCCGGTCGTCATCACGACCATCGTCGACGACAATGGCACGCCCGGCAACACGGCGGACGACGTCACTCCCTCGCCGGTGGAAACGGGCGGCTTCAACAACGGCGACACGAACCAGAACGATCTGCTTGATCCGGGCGAAACCTGGTCGTTCCAGGCCAGCCGTACAGTGACCGCCGGGCAGTTCACCAACACGGGCAGCGTAACAGGCAATCCGGTCGATCCCCAGGGGAACGACATCGAAGGTTTGGCCGATGTCACCGACACCGATCCCAGCAATCACTTTGGCGGCCAGTTGCCCGCGATTCAGCTTCGCAAACTGACTAACGGCATGGATGTCGCTTCGCCGCCGGGCCCCGACCTGGTGGAAGGCACCATGGCCACGTTCACCTACGAGGTCAGCATTCCCGCGCCGGGAAACGTGCCGGTCACCATCGTCAGCCTGACGGACGACAACGGCACGGCGGGAGTACCGGGTGACGACCTGACGCCAACACCGGTCGAGCAGAATGGTTTCAACGTCGGCGACACCAATCAGAACGACTTGCTGGATCCGGGCGAGACTTGGCAGTTCCAGGCCATGCGCACGGTCACGCTGGGCGAGTACACCAACGTGGCTTCGGTGACCGTGAATCCGGTCGACTTCGCCGGCGCCGACGTGCCAGGGCTCGAAAACCGCTCGGCCACCAATTCCAGCAGCCACACCGGCATCCTGGCCAATTCGTCGCTGGCGGGTTCGGCCTATATCGACGCCAACAACAACGGGATGCGCGACAACCTGCCCGGCGGGGGCCTGGAACTGGGACTTCCCGATGTGCGCATCGTGCTGCTGAACCAGGCCGGCATGATTGTCGCCGAGACGCGCACCGACGACTCGGGCAACTTCATGTTCGAGATGATCGCTCCGGGTACGTATGACCTGGTCCAGGCACAACCGACGGCCTTCATCGACGGCATGACGACGCCCGGTTCGCTGGGTGGCACCGCGGGCGAGAACATCGTCAGCCAGATCATGGTCCCGTCCGACGCCGACGGCACGGCCTACTTGTTCGGCGAACGGGGGATTCAGCCGCAGTTCATCAGCAAACGGATGTTTCTGGCTTCGTCGCCGCCCGTACTGGACACGCTGCGGATGCTGGTCGACGTTGGCGAGGCACCGATCAACGCTCCCCTGGCCGCGGGCGGTGGAGCGGGCGAAGGCGAATCGTCCGCGCGGCTGGCCGGAATGCTGTCGGGCAGCGATGCGGGAGAGGGCGAGTCGTTGTTGGACGCCGCCGATCTGACCGCCCGCTCGCGCGGCGAGGGCGAGGCGGTGGCAGGCGAGCTGGCGACTGCGCTTCGCGAACTGGCCGCTGCTTCGGCGTCGCCGCGCACGACCGCCACGCAGTACGATGTGGCGCTCGCCTCGCACTCCCGTTCGCTGGCGGAAAACCGCACCATGTCCCAAGCCGCCTGGGAATTCGAATCCGGTGGCTCCGGCCAGTTTGCAACGGAGCTGGATCAGGTGTTCGATCCCGACGCCGACTGGCTGCGGTAAATCACATGGTGGAGCGATTGTCCCCAATCGCTCGGCGCATCGTTCGAGACCCGATCGCGCACCAGACCCGATTGGGGACAATCGGGCTACAATTGATTGTCCCCAATCGCTCGGCGCATCGTTCGAGACCCGCTCGCGCACCAGACCCGATTGGGGACAATCGGGCTACAATTGATTGTCCCCAATCGCTCGGTGCCGCGCACAATCGCGACTGCCAGGACCCGATTGGGGACAATCGGGCTACAATTGATTGTCCCCAATCGCTCGGTGCCGCGCACAATCGCGACTGCCAGGACCCGATTGAGGACAATCGGGCTACAATTGATTGTCCTCAATCGCTCGCGCGGTTAGGATCCTGGCAGGTCGAGTCTGATGAATCCCGCGAGCGAAAGCCTGGCATGAGCGAACATGACGAACGGCAGCGCGGCAAGGGCAAGTTGGGCGTCTTGATGGTGCTGGGCGGTCTGGCGCTGATCCTGATCGTGATTCCGGTCCTCAGTCTGCTGGTCTGGACCATGCAATCCTCGCGGCGCGCCAACGCCGAGATCGCAGCGCTCCGGGCCAGCGGAGCGCCGGTCAACGGCGGCGAATTGAACGCCTTCTACGCCTTGCCGGCCAATGAAACGGATTGCAGCGCGTTGTGGCTGGAGGCTTTCCGCCAGCTCGAGCAATCGGGGTACCAGACGACGGCCCAGGATCTGCCGATCTTGGGCAGCGGAGCGGAGATTCCGCCGCCGGGCGATGAATGGCCTCAAAAGGAAGCCGCGGCCCAGTGGCTGGCGACCGTCGCGGAACCGCTGCAGCGGTTGCATCGGGCGGCCGATCAGGGCGGAAAGGCCCGATATCCGATCGACTTGTCGGCCGGGATCGCCACGCTGCTCACTCACGCTCAGCAGGCTCGAGACGCCGCGCGCCTGCTGGCTCTCGAAGCCAGCGTCCAGGCTCATCAGGGCGACGCCTCGGCCGCCGCCCGCGCGATTCGCACAGGCCTCCGTCTCGGCGGCAGCCTGGAGCACGAACCGGTCTTGATTTCACAGCTCGTGCGGTTCGCCATCGACGGGATCTTCTACGACCAGATCAAACGCGACGTGGGACGTCTGGAGTTTTCGGACGATGATCTGCG
>JAGFJK010000301.1 GCA_024102795.1 Pirellulaceae bacterium | reverse complement strand
AGCCCCTCCCTAACCCTCCCCGAAGCGGGGAGGGGACCAGAAGTGATTTGTGGGGTTTCCCGCGCCGGTTGGGAAACCGGATCGAATAGTCGACCAAAATATCCTGAAACTTGCTGGCAAAGGACTTAAAAGCTGCACGATCTCGAAGCCGGGGAGGGAGCCAGAGGGATATCAAGGGGGAGAGCTCGCCGCAGTGGAGGGCGACACTCGTGAGTCACACCAAATCCCTTTTAAACAACTGCTTAAAAGCTGCACAACCTCCTTCGGGGTGGGCGGCCGCGCGGCTGCGGGAAGCCGACATTTCGCGTTTCGGCTCTCTGGCGATTCGGGTATATTCGCTCCATCCGTGCGAATAGGTGGTAATCGGCGTCCCGGTGGTCTTCGCATTGGTATTGGGCCGCCACCTTGTCATCGCGCGTGTCGTCCAACAGCTAGGGTCTCTTTGCATGAACAAGAGTCGCGCCTCGGCCACCGAGAAGCGGTCCGCTGGTCGTCCGGCCGGCGCCGCGGCGCCGGCCGGCGCCAATTCGACAGTCGAGTACAGCCGGGGGACGCGCGAGACGGTGGAATCGATCGTGGTGGCGATCATCCTGGCGTTTCTGTTCCGTTCGTTCGTGGGAGAGGCGTTCGTCATCCCGACCGGCTCGATGGCACCCACGCTGCAGGGTCGGCACAAGGATGTGCGGTGCGTCAAGTGCGACTATCCCTACCGGGCCGGGGCCAGCGTCGAGGAAGCCGATGGAAGCAGGGTGGTGGCGACCACTTGCCCAGTCTGCCGTTTTACGATGAACCTGGACCCGGCGAACGCCAACCACAATTCCTTCACGGGCGATCGGATCATCGTCAGCAAGTTTTCCTACGACCTGGCGCCGCCCAAGCGTTGGGATGTGATCGTGTTCAAGTTTCCGGGCAACGCCAAGCAGAACTATATCAAGCGGCTGGTCGGACTGCCCGAGGAGACGGTTCGCATCCGGCATGGCGATATCTTCGTCCGGCGGCCCGACGAGCCGGCGTTTCAGATCGCCCGCAAGCCGGAGCAGAAGCTGCTGGCGATGCTGCAGGAGGTGCACGACACGCAATACGTCGCGGAGGAGTTGCGGCAGGCGGGCTGGCCCAGCCGGTGGCAGCCCTGGTCGGCCGAGGGCCAGGCGACGGTCTGGAGCGAGCATGCCGACGGGCGCGGCTATACGGCCAGCGGCGAGTCGGCGGAGGATGCCTGGCTAAGATACCAGCATATCGTGCCGTTGCACGAGGATTGGTACGACGTGTTGCGGGGCGGCAAGGTGGCGGCGGGGGCCGCTCCGCAAGGCCAGTTGATCACTGATTTCTACGCTTACAATTCCTACGGCACCCAACGCTACGACGAGCTGCCCCCGGCTGGAACGCTGGGCGACCGGATCGACCACGCCACGCAAGGTCTGCATTGGGTGGGCGACCTGGCGTTGGACTGCGAGGTGGAGGTCCAGGGCAGCCAGGGCGAGCTGCTGTTGAAGCTGGTTGAGGGAGGAGTCCATTTCGACTGCCGGATCGACGTCGCCAGCGGGCAGGCACGGCTGGAGATGCGAGGCGGACCGGGCGTATTCGGCGAGGGGGCCGAACCGCGAGTCGCTCAGCCGGCGGCCGCCACCCGCGTCCGCGGCCCCGGCGTCTATCGGCTGAAGATGGCCAACGTGGACGACGAGATCTGGTTGTGGGTCAATGACCGCCGCGTTGATTTCTCGTCACCGACGACCTACGAGGCGCCGGCCAACCCGCGGCCCCAGTGGTCTCCCGAAGAGTATGGCGACCTGGCTCCGCTGGGCGTTGGCACTCGCGGGCTGGCCATCGACGTCCGCCGGCTGCGCGTGCTGCGGGATGTGTACTACGTGGCCACCCGGGGCGGGCCCTCGCTGGACCAGCACTATCCGCGGTACATCAGCGAGGCCGAGATAATCAGCGTGTTTTCGAATCCGGAAAGCTGGTCCGGCAGCGAACTGTTCAACTGGGACGCGGTGGGGCCCTTGGAGGTCGTGATGGGCGAGAACCAGTTCTTTCCGCTGGGCGACAACAGTCCGCAAAGCAAGGACGCTCGCCTGTGGGAGGGCGAGCCGCACGTGGACGGCGATCTGCTGACGGGCAAGGCGCTGCTGATCTACTGGCCCCACGCCTGGAACCGGCCGATCCCGTTCTGGCCGAACTTTCAACGCATGGGCTTTATCCGCTGAGCGTATCCGCGGGCTCCCGCTCCGCAACGCACGTCAAGGAGGACTGCGATGGCGATTCTCGAAGTGCACGGGCTGGTCAAGACCTACGGTCGGCGGCGCGTCGTGGACGGCGTGGACCTGCACGTGGAGCAAGGCGAGATTGTCGGCCTGCTGGGTCCCAACGGCGCCGGCAAGACCACCACCTTCCGGATGACCTGCGGGATGGTCGAACCGGACGCCGGGCAAGTGCAGTTGAACGGGCTGGACGTGACCAATTGGCCGATGTACCGCCGGGCGCGCGACGGAGGCATGGGCTATCTGGCCCAGGAGTCGAGCGTCTTTCGCAAGCTGACGGTCGAACAGAATATCCTGGCGATGCTGGAGTTGCTGGGCGTCAAGCGCCGAGCCCGCTGGCAGCGCTGCCAGCAACTGCTGGAGCAGTTTGACATCACGCACATCCGCAAGTCCCAGGCCTCGCGGTTGTCCGGCGGCGAGCGCCGGCGGCTGGAAATCGCTCGCTGCCTGGTTTCCGATCCCGAAATCATCATGCTGGACGAGCCGTTCGCGGGGATCGATCCGGTCACCGTGCAAAGCATCCAGGCGATTATCCGCGAGCTGCGCGAGCAGGGCATCGCGATCCTGATCACGGACCATGCGGCGCGGGAAATCCTGCAGATCGTCGACCGCTGCTACGTGATCAGCGAGGGCCGGGTCTTGTGCAGCGGGCCGCCGGGTGAGATCACGAATCACCCGGAAGTGCGGGCAAAATACCTGGGCGACATCGATGCGCCGATGACTCCCGCCCCCGAACCGGCCCACTCGTCGCTCCGCGGCCCAGCGCGGCGACGCGCCTTGCAGACTCAGCCGACCGACGTCTGAGCGGTAGCATCGGCTTCCAGCCCGTGATCTTCCGCGCGTCGCGCGATGCCACGTTCGAGGCGTTTACGGGCGGCTTGAAAGCTACACGGGCCTGCCAGGGTCGTGTGCGTTGCGGTAGCATGGGCTTCCAGCCCGTGTTCTTCCGCGCGTCGCGCGACGCTCCGTTCGAGGCGTTTACGAGCGGCTTGTAAGCAACACGGGCTGGAAGCCCATGCTACGGCTTCCAGCCCGTGTTCTTCCGCGCGTCGCGCGACGCCCCGTCCGAGGCGTTTACGAGCGGCTTGAAAGAAACACGGGCTGGAAGCCCATGCTACCGCGAGACGTCGAAGCAACGAAGGATACGGCCCCCATGCCGCTGGCCCTGCACTCGGTGGACTACGGAGTCCTGCTGCTGTACCTGCTGGTCATGGTGGCGATCGGCTGGTACTTCAGCGGACAGCAGCACAGCAGCCGGGACTTCTTTCTGGCCGGCCGATCGATGGGCTGGTTCCCGGTGGGCCTGTCGATCATGGCCACCTTGCTGTCGGCCTTGACTTACAGCGGGATTCCCGGCGAAGCGTACCGCGAGGGGCTGAAATTGCTGGTGCTGCCGGCCATGGTCTGGTTGACCGTGCCGCTGGTGAGCGGGACGATCCTGCCCCTGTATCGGCGGCTGGAGGTGTATTCGGTCTACGAGTACCTGGAGCTGCGGTTTGACGGGGCCACGCGGATCGTCAGCAGCCTGGTGTTCGTCGTCTGGAGATTGTTGTGGCTGGGGGGCGTCCTGTACGCGCCGTGCAAGGTGTTGATCGTCGCGGGCGGACTGCGGGTGCCGGAGTTCGTGTTGCTGATCACGTTGGGGATGGTCGGCACTCTGTATACGTTTCTGGGCGGGATGAAGGCCGTGCTGTGGACGGACGTGGTGCAGGCGCTGATCATGTTCGGCGGGCTGGTCCTGATCATCGCCGGCGTCTGGTGGACCCTGGACGGTGGTCCGCAAACGGTGTGGGAGGTGGCCGGCCAGTTCGAACGCCGGCGGCTGATCGATCCCGCCTGGGACTGGTCCAGCCGCTGGTCGGTATGGGGACTGGCACCTCACTTCTTTCTCTCGATGCTCTCCTTCTATGTCGCCGACCAGATCACGGTGCAGCGTTACTTGACCACGCGGGATCTGCCCACCGCCCGCCGCTCGTTCATGCTCAACTGTCTCTCGGTCAGCATCATGATCCCAGCCCTCACGTATGCCGGGCTGTGTCTGCTGGCCTACTACCAGCAGCACCCGGAAAGCCTGCGTCCGGTGTGGGTCGTGAACCTGGACAATCGCACTCGGCAGCCGCTAGAGGATCCGCGGACGGGCCGCCCGCTGCTGGACTGGGCCGCCGACGGGCCGCGCCTGGATTCGGGCCAGGTGGATCGCGAGCTGGTGAGCGAACTGCTCGCGGAGGGACGTCTGCGCCACCCCAACAGCAAGGAGCCGCTGGGGGTCGAGGAGCTGGACGACGTGTACGACGAGGCGACGCGGTCGCTGCGGACCGATCGGTTGGGAATGAAGGACCGGCGGGGGGAATGGATTCTCAGTCCGCGGGCCAGCGACGAGCTGATGCCGCGATTCATCACGGACCGTTTGCCGCTGGGACTGGCCGGGTTGATTCTGGCGGCACTGTTCGCGGCCTCGATGTCGTCGATGGATTCGGGGCTGAATTCAATTGCCACCCTGCTGATCACCGATTTCTACCGGCGGTTGGGGATCGGTCGAGCGTGGCTGGCGCGGCGGCTGAGCAAACCGGAGTCGGAATTGAACGAGGCGGACGAACTCCGGTTGGCTCGTCCGCTGGTCTTGTTGATCGGCATCGGCGCCACGTTGTTTTCGCTGGTTGTGGGGCAGCTCGGCAACATCTTCACGATCATGGTCAGCGTGGTCAACACGTTTGGCGGCCCGCTGCTGGCGGTGTTTCTGCTGGGCATCTTCACGCGCCGAGCGACGGCCCGGGCGGCCCTGGTCGCCTTGCTTGCCGGGACACTGCTGACGCTTTGGCTGACGGCGGCCAACGAGTATCCCAGCCTGGCGATGCTCTGGCCGCTGCCGTTCCGGCTGAGCGGCGTCTGGCCGCTGGTGATCGGCGTGCCGCTGACGTTCCTGCTGGGTTACGGCTTGAGTTTCGTGCTGGGAGAGGCCCGGTCGAAGGAGCAACTGCGCGGCCTGGTGCGGGGCGTGGGCAAGTTGGGGGTCCGCGAGCCGCCGGAGGCAAGCGTGGCGATTGTCGATCCGGAGGAGCCTCGCGGCGGGCCCCGCTGGAAGTGAGCCGCCGGCCGGCCCGAATCGCTGCTGGCAAGTGGCCGCCGCCGGTTGGCCTGAATCGCTGCTGGCAACTGGCCGCCGCCGGTTGCCGCCGTGTCGGGCTTGCGGTATTTTGCCCAGCAGGAGAGAACGCACGATGAGTGATCCATACTTTCAGGCCAGTTTTGCTCAGCGGATCGGAGGTGCCAGCTATGGCAAGGGCACCGAGATCTACAAGTTCGAGAAGATCAAGCGGGCCAAGCGGAAGGCGCTGGCAGATCATCCCGGCCGATCCTTGCTGGACTTTGGCATTGGCGAAAACGATTCGGCGGCGCCGCTGTCGGTCCGCGAGCGGATGGCGACGGAGATTCACCAGCCGGCCAACCGGGGCTACGCGGACAACGGCATCGCGGAGTTCAAGGAGGCGGCCGCCCGATTCATGCAACGCAACTTCGATGTGCGGCTGGACCCCGCCACCGAAGTGAACCATTGTATCGGGTCCAAGACGGCGCTGGCGATGCTGCCGGCCTGCTTCATCGATCCGGGCGACATCACGCTGATGACCGTCCCCGGCTACCCGGTGGCCGGGACGCACACGCGGTACTACGGAGGCAGCGTGTACCGGTTGCCGCTGCTGGCCGAAAACCGGTTTCTGCCCGATCTGGACGCGATCCCGGCGGACGTGCGGCAGCGGGCCAAGCTGCTGGTGCTGAACTATCCGAACAGTCCCACGGGCAAGGTTGCCGACCGGGACTTCTACCAGCGGGTGATCGAGTTCGCGCTGGCCAATCAACTGGTCGTCGTGCAGGACGCGGCCCATGTGATGCTGTCGTACGCCGGCCAGCCGCTCAGTTTTCTCTCGGTGCCGGGCGCACGCGAGGTGGGCGTGGAAGTGCATTCGTTGTCGAAGGGCTTTGACATGATCGGCTGGCGGATCGGCTGGGTCTGCGGGCATCCGCGGATCGTGCAGGCCTTTGCCGACGTTAAGGACAACTGCGATTCGGGCCAGTTCATGGCGATCCAGCGGGCGGCGGCCGCTGCCCTGGACGACGACGAGATCCCACGCCGCATCCGCGCCAAGTACCGCCGCCGCCTGGAAAAGCTGGTGGCCACGTTGCGGCAGTGCGGCTTCGATTGCCAGATGCCGGGCGGCACGTATTTCCTGTACGTTCGAGCGCCAAGTGGGGCGGGCGACGGCGTGCGGTTCGAAACGGCCGAGGCGGCCAGCCAGTTCCTGATCACCCAGTATTCGATTGTGACCGTTCCCTGGGACGACGCGGGACCGTTTCTGAGGTTTTCGGTGACCTATGAAGCGGAGGACGAGGCGGCCGAGGACGCGCTGATGCGGGAAACGGTAGCCCGCCTGGAGTCCGCCCGGTTTCAGTTCGCACCGTGAAAAGGGCGGGACTGGTCTGAGACCTGTCTTTCCTGGTTCTTCCGTAGGTTGATTACGCCATGCCCTCCAGCGCCTGCCCAAGTCCAACGCTGATCGCCCGTTGCCTGCCGCCGCTGATCGTGGCCGCCGTGATGCCGTGGCTGGTGGCCGGTTGCGCCGGCGAGAAAAAAACGACCTCTCTGCACGCCCAGTACCAGCGGGCGCTGAAGATGACGAACCCCGAAACGCGGGGCACCGAGCTGGTCAAGGTGGCTTACCAGCAGGAGCAGGCTGGCGACATCCTGGGCGCGGAGCAGTCGCTGACCGCGGCCGCCCAGGCGGGACGCGAAGTGCAGGATCCCGTGGGACGGGCCAAGGTGTTGAACCTGGCCGCGTATGCGCAGGGCAGCATGCGCCGCGCGGGCGACGCCAAACAGTTGCTGTCCGACGTGCGCGACGCGGCCGCCAAGATCGAAGACAAGTCGGAACGCAGCCAGGTGCTGACCAAGATGGCGGTGACCTACGCCCGGTTCCTGGACAACGCGGCCGCGGCCAAGAGCTACCTGCAGGAAGGCGAGCAGTTGGCGGCGGAGATCGAGCCGGCCGGGCGGATGGTCGCGGCGCTGGTGAAGGTGGCGGACAATTACGGTCGCGCGGATTTGCCGGAGGATGCTCAGCGAGTCGCGCAGCGTGCGGACGAGGCGGCGCGGGCCATCGAGGATCCGCGCCAGCGGGCCGACACGCTGGGCGAGGTGGCCGCGCTGCGGCATAAACTGGGACAGAGCGAGCAGGCCGGCGAGACGTTCGCCGCGGCCGGAGCGGCGGCGGCCGAAATCCAGGACGACC
The DNA here is from genome assembly GCA_024102795.1 of Pirellulaceae bacterium. Classification (GTDB taxonomy): domain Bacteria; phylum Planctomycetota; class Planctomycetia; order Pirellulales; family Pirellulaceae; genus JAGFJK01. The sequence continues at coordinate 7,462 of JAGFJK010000301.1, read as the reverse complement.
TGAGCCGCGCGTACGCGCTCGTGAACCTGGCGGGCCACCTGGCCGGCGCCGGCGATAAACCGGCCGCTCGCCAGGCGATTCAGCAGGCCGAGCAGGCGGCCGACAAGGTGGCCGATCAAAGTATGCGCGGTCCCCTGATGACCGACATCATGAAAACTCGCCAGCGGTTATAGACCGGACAGCGCTGGGGAGAGCTTGCCATGCACTGGACCTTGATCCTGGCCAGCCTGGTCTTGTCGGCCGCTCCGGCCGCCGAAGAGCGGATTCAGGTTCCCGGCGTGGCGCAGCCGGTGGAGATCCTGGTCGATCGCTGGGGCGTGCCGCACATCTATGCCAAGAACGAACAGGATCTGTTCTTCGCTCAAGGCTACTACGCCGCTCGCGATCGGCTGTTTCAGTTCGAGCTCTGGCGGCGGCAGGCCACGGGCACGGCGGCCGAAATCCTGGGACGCCGCGAACTGGAGCGGGACATCGGCGCCCGGCTGCACATGTTCCGCCAGGACCTGCGCCAGGAACTGAATCATTATCATCCGCGGGGCGAGCAGATCATCACGGCGTTCGTCGCGGGGATCAATGCGCGGGTGGCCGAGTGCGAGCGCGATCCGGCGCTGCTGCCGATCGAGTTTCAACTGCTCGGCATTCGGCCCGGCCGCTGGACGCCGGCCGTGGTCGTCTCGCGGCACCAGGGATTGCTGTCCAACGTGACGACCGAACTGCGGCTGGGACAAGCCGTTTCGCGGCTGGGAGCGGAACGTGTCCGGCAGCTCGACTGGTTCCGCCCCGGCAAGCCGCACTTGCAGCTCGATCCGGCGATCGACGGCAGCTTGCTCAAGGACGACATTCTGCGGCTCTACAACGCATTTCGCCAGCCGCTGAAGTTCCGGCCCGAAGACGTGGTCCCGCAATACCGCAACCCACTGCCGACGAAGCCGGAAGCCGAGCAGCAATCGAGCTGGCTGCCGGCGGGCGACGGGACCGATGCGATCGGATCGAACAACTGGGTCGTCAGCGGGCGGTTGAGCCAGACCGGGCTGCCGTGGATCGTCAACGACCCGCATCGCTCGCTGGCCGTGCCGTCGCTGCGCTACTTCGCTCACCTGGTCGCTCCCGGCTGGAACGTGATCGGCGGTGGCGAGCCGGTGCTGCCGGGCATCTCGATCGGTCACAACCCGCACGGCGGCTGGGGGCTGACGATCTTCGGTCAGGACAACGAGGATCTGTACGTCTACGACGTGAACCCGGAAGATCCGCTGCAGTATCGTTATCTGGACGGCTGGGAGTCGATGCGAGTGGTGCGCGAGACGATCGCGGTCAAGGGCGAGCGGCCGGTGACCGTCGATCTGAAGTACACTCGGCACGGCCCCGTGCTGCACGAGGACCGCCAGCGTCACAAGGCCTACGCGCTGCGAGCGGCCTGGCTGGAAATCGGCAACGCTCCCTACCTGGCCAGTCTGCGGATGGATCAGGCTCGCACGTGGGAGGAGTTTGTCGAAGCTTGCTCCTACAGCCGCATCCCGGCCGAGAACATGATCTGGGGCGACGTGCACAACGTGATCGGTTACCAGGCGGTGGGAATCTCGCCGATTCGCCCGAACTGGAGCGGCCTGGCGCCGGTGCCTGGCGACGGGCGCTACGAATGGGACGGTTACTTGCCGATCACCGCGCTGCCCAGCGTGAAGGATCCGCCGAGGGGCTATTGGGCCACGGCCAACAACTACATGGTTCCGCACGGCTATCCCTGGCCTCAGGCCTTGCACTTCATGTGGGGCGACGAGATGCGGGGCCTGCGCGCCGACGAACTGCTGGCCAGCGGCCGGCGATTCACGATCGTCGACATGATGCAGTTCCAGCACGATGAATTGTCGGTGCCGGCGCGGAACCTGATCCCCCTGCTGCGCCCGCTGGAACTGACCGACCCGAAGGAGCGCGCGGCCGCCGACCGGTTGTTGGCCTGGGATTGCGTGATGGACAAGGATTCGATCGAGGCGGCGATTTACGAACGGTTCGAGCGGCGGCTGCTGGAGAATGTCGGGAGAATCGTGGTTCCCGAAAACGCCGCGCCGCTGTTCAAACGCCTGAACAAGAAGCGGGTTCTGGACTGGCTGGCCGCGCCCGACGGGCGGTTCGGCGACGATCCGATCCAGGGCCGCGACCAGGTGCTGATCCGCAGCTTGTCGCAGGCGATGGCCGACCTGGAACAGCGGTTGGGGCCCGAGATCCGCGACTGGAGATACGGCCAGGAGAAACTCAAGCACGCGTTGATCCGGCATCCGCTGAGTGATTGCGTGCTGCCGCTACTGTGGCAGCAACTGGACGTGGGCCCGGTCCCGCGGGGCGGGTACGATTCGACGCTGAACAACACGTCGAGCGAGTACAACCAGGCATCGGGCGCGACCTTGCGGGTGATCCTGGACGCCAGCGACTGGGACAATTCCATCGCCACCAGCGCTCCGGGCCAGGCGGGCGACCCGCAAAGTCCGCACTACCGCGACCTGTTTACGCTCTGGGCCCGGCACCAGTATTTCCCGCTCTTCTATTCGCGGGCCCGGATCGAGACGGTGACCGAGCGGCGGATGTTGATGGTGCCGCCGGGCGGCGAGCCGTGAGCGGTCCCGGAACGTGTCCCGGCGTAGCTTCGGGGCAGCCTCAGGGGAATCAGCCATCCTCGTTTTGGTCGGAACAACCGGTACAGTTTGCCCGACGCTCAAACACCGCTCGGCCGTCAGAGTTCGACCATTCGGCACGAGCCGCACTGTCCCGGGCTCGTTGTCGGACGTGTAACGGATTTGCCGATGTTTCGGCAGGTACGGCATATTCCGGCTTCGGCCCATGCCGTCACGGTGGACACTTTCACGATTTGGGGCAGAAAAGTGAATGTATCATCCCAGGCGCTCCGCGCCCGAATTTTGTTGTTTCTTGTGCTTTGCCTGGCATCCGGTTCGGCCAGGGCACAGCAACCAATCTGGGAAGGGGACCAGCACCGACCTCTACCTGTCGTGCCGCGGATCCCGCCGCGACCGGCCGAGGGCGACGTTGCCGACCAGAGGTGGCAACTCGATCGGCCTCAACTGCCGACCGCGGCATTCATCGATTCGCTGCGTGGCAACGATGCGGCCTTGCAGGTGGTGGTTGGCCAGGGTCGGCTGTTAACCTTGAAGGCGGACCTTGCCCGTCAGGACGGCGCCGGCTTCATCGCCGTCGGCGACCCCACGGTGCTCGACTTCGAAATCCTGCCCAACCCGCGGATGATCCGGCTGATCGGTCGCCGCATTGGCGTCACCGATCTGTCCCTGACCACGGCCGACGGCGAAACGCATTCGATGGAAGTGCAGGTCGGTTTCGACCTGACGCTGATTCGGGCTCGCATGCTGCAAGTGTTTCCGGACGCCCATTTGCGTTTCGCCCAGTTGCACGAGCACGTGGTCGTGGAGGGGCAGGCACGAAACATCGCCCAGGTGACGCAGATCCTGGAATTGCTCACGGTCTACCTCCGCTCGGCGCAGGTGCCGGTCGAGGTGTCCAGCCAGGAGGACAATGCGCCCGCGGCGCCGCCAGCGCAGGAAGAGTTGCCGCCTCCCGCCACGGACGAAGGCGGCATGCCGGCGCCGGGCGAGCAACCCGCTCCCGCCGAAACTCCTTCCGAGGCGCCTCAGGCGGGCGAGGCGGCCGGGCGTCCCAGCACGCAGGCCACGATCGTTCAGCCACAGATCATCAACCTGATCCGAGTGCCGGGCAGCCAGCAAGTCTTGCTGAAGGTCCGCATCGCGGAGCTGAACCGCACGGCGTTGCGGGAGATCGGGGCCGACATCCTGGGAGTCGACTCATCGACGGGGAACCTGATCGGCACGAACATCAGCAGCGCCACGGTCGACGCGCTGGGGACACTGGGGCTGGGAGGCTTGGCCGGGTTGGCCACGGGTGCCGCCAGCCAGAACACCACGGCCTTTGGCATCTTTCCCAGCGGCGACTGGGAGATCATTCTGCGCGCGCTGCGGGCGAACGCGGTAGCCACGATCCTGGCGGAACCGAACCTGATCGCCATGAGCGGACACCAGGCACACTTTCTGGCGGGAGGCGAGTTTCCGATTTCCGTGCCGCAGACCAGCGGCGCGGGAAGCACCACGACGGTGGAATTCCGTGAGTTCGGCGTGCGGTTGAATTTCCTGCCGTTCGTGCTGGACGAGAACCGGATCCGCCTGGCGGTCACGCCCGAGGTCAGCGAGGTGGATTTCACGCTGGGCACGACGCTGGTCGTGGGCGGCGACCCGGTGCCCGGCCTGAATACCCGGCGAGCTTCCACCACGGTCGAGTTGCGGCAAGGCCAGACACTGGCCATCGCCGGTCTGCTGCAGGTGGAAATCGGTGGCGAAACGGAGCGCATTCCGGGTCTGGGAGACCTGCCGGTGCTGGGACCGTTGTTCAGCAACACGCGCCATCGCCGCGTGGAAAAGGAGCTGCTGGTGCTGGTCTCGCCTTACGTCGTGCAGCCGCTGGAGGAGCATCAGGTCGGACCGTTGCCCGGCCACGACGTCATGGACCCGACCGACGGCGAGTTCTATTTCAAGAACCGGATCGAAGGCCGAACCGGATTGCCGTTTCGCGCGACGACGGACTACGAGCATTTTCGCAAGCAACAGTTGCGGGCGGGACTGGCCGACTATCTGATCGGCCCCCACGGTTACTCCGTTCCCTAGGCCTCGCGGTGCGACAAATCCAGGGACCGACAAGCGCGGCGCGTGTGTGTTGCGCCCGCCCCGCACGGTGGCAGCCTTCCCCTGAATCCACGACATTCGGAGATCACTCATGTTTCGGAACCCAATGCTTCGGCTCGCTTGCACAGGCGGCCTGGTCAGTCTGCTGTTTTGGACCGGCCGCGTATCGGCTCAGGAGCCCGCGCCCGCGCCCGCGTCGCCGGCGCCCATCGTGGCCAGTCCGTCGTCCCCGCGAGGTGCGTGTGCCTGCCGAACGGCCTGCAACGGCGCTGGATGCCGCCCCGGCGGCTTGTTTGGCCGCCAGCTAGCGTCCCGAGTGGGGACCGCGCACAACCTGCATCCGCCGCGCGTGCCGCTGGGCGCCACGGTGCTGAGCCACTTTCAGGCGCAGGTCGACAACGGCGCGGCCGGTCAGTTGGTCCTGTATCGCTTCGACTTTCACAACGAACAGAACTCGGACCACTCCCGCTTGAACCCCTACGGCCTGCGGCGGCTGCGGAAGATGGCGGCACTGTTGTCGTTCAGCGGGTTGCCGCTGATTGTGGAGGAAACGGTGGAGACGCCGCAGTTGAACGCCGCTCGCCGCGAGCAGGTGATTCGTGCCCTGGCCGAGATGTCCGTCGCGGTGGATCCGCAGCGGGTGGTGCTGGGAGATCCGCCAGTTCACGGCCTGGACGGCACGGAAGCTCCCTTGATCTACGAGAACCTGTTGCGGCAGACCGTCAACGGTCCGTCGGGCGTGTCGGCGTCGGGCGCGGGCGGCAGCGGAATATCGGGAGCCACCAGCTTCGGCGTGGAAGGAACGCAGTAGGCCACAGGGGCGACGCGCACTGGCGGCGCGCTGCGCCGGGCGCGCGCCACCGCGCCTACTCATGACGCCAGCGCGTCGCGGCCCGGATACGGTAATCGCCCACCAGCCAGCGGGTGCGGAGCCAGGTGACTCGGCTGAACGGGATCGAGACCCCGACGGTCACGCGGTCACCAGTCTCCAGTCCATTGAGCTGGGGCGGGTCCATGGTCGTGGTGACGGCGTCCGCGTCGATGCCCGCGGCTTGCAGAGCGTCGTTGACCGCGTCAACCACTTCATCGGGCGTCGCTCCATCCAGGCTGGCCAAACGGGCCCCTTGCCGGGCCGCGTCACTGACCAGGGCCTGAACCATGATCGCCCTGCCGAACTCGATGATCCCCAGGGCCAGCAGAATCATGGCGGGCGCTACCAGGGCGAACTCCACCGCCGCAGCACCCTTTCGGGCGCGGCACCTTCCGGATCCTCGCTTCGCCTGGTGCCGGGCGCGAAACGGGTAGTTCTGGTGGGAACGCTGCATGGCAAAGAACTCCTGGAGAACCGCCGCGGTTTACTGGACCAGTTTCAGGGGCCGGTGGAAAGCGATTTCGCGAAACACTTCGATCAAGTCCTGTTCGTAGGCGGCGACGGTTTGACCGCCGGGGATATTGAAGTGCACCCCGTCCGTCTCCTCGGCGATATCGCGCATCAAGTCGCGATCGGCGTCCGCGCCCAGGCTGATCGTCAGAATCGGGATCTTGTGCTGCGCGGTCAGACGGGCCTGATACTCCGCGTACCACGTGGGGTTGGTATTGCTGGGCCGGTTGGCCAGGCCGTCGGTCACCAGCACCATCAGCCGGGCGGTGCCGGGCCGAGCGGAGCTGACCAGTGCCTCCCGCGCCACCCGGATTCCGTCGCCAATGTTGGTATACGTGTGATAGTGCCCCGCCTGGCGCTGGTTCGAGATCGTGCCGATCACTTCCAGGTCCCGGGTCAGCGGATGCTCCAGCAGGGCCGTGCCATCGGCCGAAGTGTAGGCCACCAGTCCCACGCGGTCGTCCGTATCGGGCTGGTTGACGAACTGCAGAAACAGGGCCACGGCGTTCTTCAAGGCCCGGAGCGGCTGCTCGCTGGTCATCCACAGATCGGGCGTCTCGTGCGCCATCGGCCGCAAGTCCAGCCAGTAGTTGACCAGCGTCAGGTAGCCGTACCGCCGGCGATAACCGGCGTTGTAGACGTCGGCGTCTTCTCTGACATAGTCGAAGTACTCGTACCAACTGCCGCGCGGGTAGGGATAGGGAACTCCGTTCAGTCCGAGCTGATAGAGCACGGTCGAATTGTACGAGGACGACAGATATCGCGGCGTCCAGGTCATGTCGCCGTACCTGGGCGAGCCGAGTTCCTCGTAGATCAACCGCAAGTTGTTCTCGATGGCGGTCCGTCCCAGCCGCGAGATGTGCCGCAGTTCGCTGTCGTCGTTCATCGAGCCGGAGTAGTCCACGACGATCATGATGTCGCGGGGCTGGAAGGTCGCCACCGCGCTGCGGGTCACGCTGAAACTTTCAAAGCCCATCAGCCGGCCGAAGAACAACGGCGCCCGGCCGCGCGTGCCAATGACCCGCACGGCCGAAGCCACGTCGAGCGCCCCGCCGACTTCCGTGAACGACCGCTGCTGCCGGTCCCATTCTCCGTAGCGGATGTCGAGCTCGTCGGCGGTCAGCGGCCGCCCGCAGACCCAGTTCTGCCCGGCGATGTCGCGGACTTCCGCGGCGGTCGCGGCGGTACCCGACACGAGCTGGCTGGCTCCCGCAATCGCCGCGGCATCCACCATCGTCTGCAACTCGACGCCCGTCTTGATGGCGAAATTCAAGTCCACGGTGAAGCCCGCGACCACGAAGAACATCAGCAGCATGAACAGGCTCAGGAAGGCGGTGACGCCGCGGCGGCGCCGCGCCCCGCGCCCAGC
>JAGFJK010000299.1 GCA_024102795.1 Pirellulaceae bacterium | reverse complement strand
AGCCCCTCCCTAACCCTCCCCGAAGCGGGGAGGGGACCAGAAGTGATTTGTGGGGTTTCCCGCGCCGGTTGGGAAACCGGATCGAATAGTCGACCAAAATATCCTGAAACTTGCTGGCAAAGGACTTGAAAGCTGCACGATCTCGCTTCCGGGTAGGTAGCCAGAGGGATATCAAGGGGGAGCGCTCGCCGAAGCGGAGGCCGTTCAAGTTTCCCTCGGAATACAACCTAAGAGCTGAACAATCTCCGTCGGTCCGCGGGCGCGCTCGCCACAAGGGGAGGATTTTCCGCATGAACCACAGGTCGAACTGTTTTTCGGCGGCCGCCCTGGCTTGGCTGCTGACGCTGGGCGTGACCGCGACGGGCCGCGGCGAGTCGATCTGGATCGAGGGCGAAGACGCCCAGACGCGGCAGGTCACCCGGCACAACTGGTACGACGGAGTGAAGAAGGACGTGCTGTCGGGCGGCGAGTGGCTATCGCACTTCGACCCGGACAGGCCGGGGCGCGCCGAGTACGAATTCGATGCCCCTCGGGCCGGGCAATACACTTTCTGGATCCGGGCCAACCACATTAAGTCTTCGCTGGCATACCGCTTGAACGGCGGCGACTGGATCCCGATCCGGCTGGATCGCAACCAGCGCGGCGCGCTGAATATTGCTCGCGATAACAAACCCGACCTGCGGTTCCTGGCTTGGGCCGAAGCCGGACAGGTGGCTCTGCGGGCGGGACGCAATCGGATCGAACTGCGGATGGATTCGCCGGCCCAGAATCATGGCGCCGTGGACTGCTTCTGCCTGACGACCGACCGCTGGGTGCCATCGGGCACACTCAAGCCTTCGGACAAACCGCCGCCCGCCGCTCCCGATTCGTGGTTTGCCGTGGTGCTGGGCGACGACCCGCTGTCGGAGCAGTCGGTGACGGACGTCAGTTACCTGGTCGAGACGCCGGCGGGCAAGCACGGGTTCCTGCAGGTTGACGGCGACCGGCTGCGGTTCGAGCGCGCCGCGCAGCCGGTGAAGTTCTGGGGCATCAACGCCTCGCCGCGCGACCTGCCGGCGGGCGACATGCGGCAGGCGGCGCGGTGGTACCGCAAGCACGGCATCAACCTGGTTCGCCAGCACACGGTGCTCGACGCCGTGGGGCTGCTGGACGCCCAGGGCAATTTCGACGCCGCTCGGCTGGATCGCTACGATCGCTGGTTCGCGGCGCTCAAGGAACAAGGCATCTACACCACCTGGTCGGTGATCTACCCGCACCATGGCCCGTTCCTGCAGCGTCACGACGGCTACGATCCCCAGTTGTTCGCCGAACTGGACGCGGCGGATACGAACCACGACGGCAGTCGGCAGGCGATCGTGGTCAACGACGTCATCAACCTGGATCGCGACCTGCAGGATATTGCCTGGCGGTACTTCGACAAACTGCTCAAGCACACGAACCCTTACACGGGCCTGCCGTACAAGGACGATCCGGCGCTGGCGATCCTGGAGTTCCAGAACGAAAGCAACGTGTTCTTCCATACGCTCAGCGGCCTCCGCCGCGGCCAGTATCCGCGGTTCGCGGCCCGCTTGCGGAAGGCGTTCTTCGAGTTCGTGAAGCAGAAATACGGCGACCGCCAGCAAGTGGCCGAGGCCTGGAGCAACCGCTGGGACCAGGACGATCGCTGGGAGGCGGGCGAACTGGGCCTGATGGGCGCTCATCATTGGGGCGGCGACGGACCGCTCTTCGAGTTCAGCAATCAGCGGCGGCGAGCGGGCGACTACATCGAGTTTCTGAGCGGGCTGCAACGCGACTACTATGTGCGGCGCGAGCAGCAAGTCCGGCGGATCGGTTTCCGCGGCGTGACGGTCAGCACGGCCTGGAAGTCGGGCGGCCCGGCGGCCAGCATGGCCAACCTGCTGGCCGACACGGCGGCCGGGATGATCGACCGGCACAATTATTATGGCGGCGGGGCGGGTGGGCACGCGATTGCCGAAGGGGAAGTCGAGAACCGCACGCACCTGGCCGAACCTGGCCGGGGATTGCTCGCGCTGGGAATGTTTCAGGTCGAGGGCAAGCCGTTCTGCGTGAGCGAATGGAGCATGCTGCCTCCTTCGCCCTACAAGGCCGAAGCCGCCCCGCTGGTGGCGTTCTACGGTCTGGGACTGCAAGGCTGGGACGTCTCGTGCCATTTCGCCTGCAACTCGCACCGGATGGGCGACGGCTGGCCCGACTTGCGGAAGTACGCGACCGAAACGCCGCACTACATCGGACAGTTTCCCGCGCTGGCCATTGCCATCCATCGCAACCACGTGCGCGAAGGCGATGTGGTCGCCAGGCGGCAGTTGAGCCGCGACGACGTGTTTTCGGGCCGCGACGTCCTGGGCCAGGCGCTGTCGAGTGGCCGCGCGGGCGCTGGCGGCAATCCCGATGACTTCAAGGACTTCGCTGGCCGTCCCAGTACGTCGCCGGCCACGCTGGCGGTAGGTCGAGTGACGGTCGGGTTCCGTCAGGATCCGCAGTCCGAGACGCGGGAGCTTGAGCCGTTTCACGACCAGCAACGCCACGTGCTGACCTCCACCACGGGCGAATTGGCGTGGCATTACCAGGGGCAGCGGCGGATCGAGGTCCGCGCGGCCAGGACCCAGGCCATCGTCGGGCAAGCGGGCGGCCAGACAATCGACCTGCCCGCCGTCAACGTCGACGTAAGGACGCCCTTTGTGTCGCTGATCTTCACTTCGCTGGACGACCGTCCGCTGGCGGAATCCGGTCGCATCTTGATCACCGCGATGGCGCGCGACCAGCAGACCGGCTCGCGGTACAACGAGGACTGGTCGCGGCTGATTCAAGTCGGCGGTCCGCCGCTGCTGATGGAACCTGTCCAAGCCACGATTCGGCTGGCCGGCGCAACGCCCCAGACCATTCGGCCGCTGGACGGCCACGGTCTGCCGCTGGAGTCCGCCGTCCCCGTGCTGGCCGACGGCAGTTTTACCATCGATGGTCGTTATCGCGCCTATTACTACGAAGTGCGGCGGTAGCATGCCCGCGCTTCGAACGCTCACAGCCTGAAGGGTGTCCCGATCCATGCAACCCACGCCCGACGAGATTGCTCGCTTCCACCGCTGGCATGCGGTCGAAAGCAACAACCTGGCCTGGAAGCTCAGCGAACAGACGTCGCGCACGGCCGCGGAGGACGAATTGATGCTCGATGCCGCCCATGCTTCCGCCTACCACTGGGGGCAAGTGGGGACGGAGTTGAACCAGGTGCGAGCGCAGATGCTGTTGGGACAGGTCCACGCGGCGCTGGGCCAGGGAACGACCGCCTTGAACTACGCTCGGCGAAGCAGCGAGTACTTCGCCGCACGCGAAACGCCGGACTGGGAACTGGCGTTCGCTCACGCCGTGCTGGCCCACGCGGCCTCCGCCGCCGGAGACGCGGCCCTGCACCAGCAGCACTACGCGCTGGCCGAACAACTCGGTCAGGCCATCGCGGACCCGGAAGACCAGGCGGTGTTCCGGCAGTCGTTTCAGCGTATTCCGCGGCCCTGAGTGGTCAATCGTCAATCGTAAATTTGCAATTTGCAATGGACGACCGGAAGCGCCATAGCGATCTCTCCGCTTCATATCCCGCCGGCTTGCCCGGCGGATCGTTAGGTTTTTTTATAACTATTGACCTCTGGGGTCGATTCGGCAGGATGGGGGAAATGCCGTCTGTTCGCCGTAGGCGTAGCACAACACGCCAGGTGGAAAATCGGCGGGGCTTAAGAGATTTCGAAATCACCGGCACGCCTGGAGTCACGGGCTGGAAGCCCATGCTACGCGTGCGTCACGTCCAGAATCACGGGCATGAGAAAATCGGCCGCGCGAGCCAACCGGACGTTCTGGCAGCGGGCCAGGTAGAACTGCCGTGGCTCCTCGCGGCTGAGGCACAACGCCAGGAAGCGGTCGGAGCCGAGAAACCGGATCGGGCTGACCACGCGGTGCGTACTGGCACCCTTGGCGTCGCGGTAATCAAATTCGACGACCAGGTCGTCCGACTGCTGCATGGCTCGATAGATCCGTTGGCGCACTGGCTGGCTCCCGAAGCACCCTGGCGATCGTCGCACGCTCGGCGACGTCTGACTGTATCCAGTATCGCCCGCCACCTGGACACGTCTGGTCACAGCCCCGTTTCTGCGTCGGTCCCGTGCCTGGCCGCTCGGCGCCAGAGCACGGCGCCCAGCATGGCGGCGGCCAGCGCCACGGCGCCCAAGGTCCCGTAGGTCACCAGGTTCGAGGTACTGAAGCCGGCGAACGTGGCGCCCAGGCTGCCCACTCCCAGGCCCATCGCAAAGCTGAAGCCGTAGCAGCGGCTGCGGTGGCGGCGCGGGGAATAGCGGGCAATCAAGCTGTTGTAGATCGGCTGGTGCATGAAATGGATCAGGGCGAACAGGCTGGCGGCGACGATCGTTTGCCAGCCGGTGGCCAGCGACATCCAGAACAGGAACGGGGCGTTGCCGAGCGTGATCCAGGTCAGTTGCTGCTCCAGGCGTTCGCTGCGAGCCCACATGCCGGCCACGAACTGGCCCACGCAGCCGACCAGCAGCACGCCGCCGCTGACCAGCGCGCCAAAACTGGCCCCCGACCATTCACCCCCCTCCCCTCCCGCCGTCACCGCGGAGTGACCCAAGTACCGTGGCAGAAAGCTCAGCACGGCCGAGTAGACGAAACCCTGCAGCAAGGCCAAAACCGTCAGGGTGAAGAACGCGGGCCAGTCGGCCGGGTCGTCCGCCGCCAGCGTCTCGTCCTTGCGGGACCGGGCCGCGTGCGTGTCGCCGTGCCGCCAGGCTTGCCAGACGAACACCGATCCCAGCAACAAACCGGGCACCGCCAGCAGCCAGAAGTAGGTTTCCCAACTGGCGCCCCGCGCCAGCAGCAGGCCGGCCACCAGCGGCGTGGCTCCGATGCCCAGCGAACCGAAGACGCCGTGAATTCCCAGCGACAGCGGAAGCTGCCGCGGCGCGACTTCGTGCGAGATCAAGGCCAAGCCCGCCGGGTGATAGATGCATGCCAGGCTGCCCATGGCAAACATGGTCAAGAAAAACAGCGGCAGCGGCGGCGCGAGCCCGACCAGGATGCAGGTCGCGGCCGCTCCCAGCAGATACACGGCCAGCATGCCTTTGGATCCCCACCGGTCGACCAGCCAGCCGGCCAGCACCGCACCCAGGCCCCAGGGCAGCCGCCAGCAGGTCTGCAGCAGACCGGTCATCTGCTTGCCCGCGGCCTCATCGCCAGGCACGTAGGCGGCGGCGATCGACTGTTCGACGCTGGGCAGCGACAGCTCGAACACATGCACCAGGGCATGGGCACACGAGACCAGCAGGACCAGCCGCAGAGTCGAGGCGCTCATCGGCCGTGGCTCACCGCCGCCAGCCGCGCCAGCAGTTGTCGGGCTCGGCCGCTGTCGATCGCCTCGGCGGCCCGTTGCGCCGCGTCGCGTAGCGTCGGGGCCTGCCCGGCCGTCCAGATCGCGGCGGCGGCGTTCAGCAGCACCAGGTCGCGAGCCGCTCCCGGATGCCCCTCCAGCACATGCCGGATCAAGGCCGCACTTGATTCGGGACCATCGACAAGCGCCGCTTCCAGGCTTTGGCACTCCAGGCCAAACTCCGCGGGGTGCCATTGCCGCTCGGTCACTTCTTCACCGCGCACCTCGCTGACCAGGGTCGGGCCGCTCAGCGTCACCTCGTCCAGGCCGTCCTGGCCGTGAACGACCAGCGCGTGGCGCGTGCCGAGCGACGCCAGGGCCTCGGCCAGCAGCGGCCGGAGTTCCGGCCGGCCGACTCCCAGCACCTGGTACGGGGCACTCGCCGGGTTCGACAGCGGGCCCAGCAGGTTGAAGATCGTGGGCACTCCCAGCTCGCGCCGCACCTCGGCCACGTGCTTCATCGCCGGATGCAGCAGCGGAGCGAAGCAGAAGCCGATCCCCAGTTCGTCCAGGCACCGCTGGACCACCGGCACGTCCGCCTCGATGTTCACGCCCAGTTCGCGGAGCACATCGGCCGAACCGCTGCGGCTGCTGACCTTGCGGTTCCCGTGCTTGGCGACCGGAACCCCCGCGGCGGCCGTGACCAGGGCCGCCGCGGTGCTGATATTGAAGGTCCCCGCCGCGTCGCCTCCGGTGCCGCACGTGTCGACCAGGCCTTGGCGGATCGTGCGGATCGGCGTCATGTGGGCCCGCAGCGCGGCGGCCGCGCCGGCGACCTCGGCCACCGTTTCCCCCTTGGCTCGCAGTCCGGTCAGCAGCAAGGCAATTTGCGGTCGCTGCCAGTGCCCGCGCATGATCGAGTCGATGACCGACGCCATCTGCTGGCGCGTCAGATCTTCCCCACCGGCAACCCGTCCCAGGATCGCGTCAATCGTCCCGTTTGTGTCACCCACCGGACAGCTCTCCCCTCGCGCTGCGATTGTAATGGACCCGGCCCTCAGGCGGTAGCCGACGCCGCGCCCGGCGAGCTGAGCCGCGCCTTGTTGGGTCCGCGGCGGACTCTTAGAATCTTAGGTGGCCGACGGCTGGTGAACGGGCCGCTCGAGCCGCTGGATCGGAATTCAGTGTGCTGCGGCGGTCAGGGTGGATGTTGGGCGCGGGCTCTATCGGAGCTGGCCAAGTCAAGGCAGGAATACCGCATGACCAGGAAGGTGATCATCGATTGCGATCCGGGGATTGATGACGCCGTGGCGCTGACGCTGGCCCTGTTTGATCCGCAGCTCGAAGTGCTGGCGGTCACGGCGTCGGCCGGCAACGTCTCGGCGGAGCAGGCCAGCCGCAACGTGCAGGCGATCATCGAACGGCTGGACCCGCCGCGGCTGCCTCGCGTCGGTACGGCGACTGCGGCCGACGACCAACCCTACGAGGACGGGCGGCGGATGAACGGCGAGGACGGCCTGGGCAACGCGGGCTTCGCCGTCTCGCGGCTGCATCATCAGCACCTGTCGGAAAAAGTGATCTGCGATGCCGTGCGTGCCGCGCCTAACGAAATCACGATCCTCTGCCTGGGACCGCTGACCAACGTGGCCCGGGCCTTCCAGCGCGACCCGGACCTGCCGCGGATGGTGCACCGGCTGATCATCATGGGAGGCAGTTTCACGGCGGTCGGCAACGTCACACCCGTCGCTGAATTCAACATCTATTACGATCCGCTGAGCGCTCAATGCGTCTTTCGCTCGGCCGCCACCAAGACGCTTGTGCCACTGGACGTCACCCGCCAGGTTGCCTTGACCCTGGACTTCGTCGAAGCTCTGCCGCCCGAAACCACACGGGCCGGGCTGCTGCTGAGGCGGATCGTGCCGTTCCTGTTTCGCAGCTTCCACCAGACCATGGGGCAGGAAAGCTTCTACCTGCACGACACGGTTGCGTTGCTGGCCGCCACGCAGCCCGAGTTGTTTGAGAGCCGCGAGATGGCCGGTGAAGTCGAGACCGCCGGGCATTTGACCCGCGGCATGACCGTTTTCGACCGCCGCCCCTTGTCGCCGTCGCGGCCCAACATGGAAGTGATGACCGCGGTCCGAGCCGATGCCGCGGCCGAGACACTGCTGCGGGGCCTGGAGCGATCCGGACTGCAGACCTGAGCGGTCGGCGGACGTCGTGGGCGCTTGGCACGCGGGTTCTGGACGGGGTGAAGACCCTTAGACCGGTTCTGGACGGGTCGGAGAACCATAAGCCGGTTCTGGACGGGTCGGAGACCCATCCTACATGCCCCGTTCCCGTACGCGGACATGGACGCTCATCGGGCGACCGGCGCGGAAGACGCGCAGCGTCACTTCCTGACCGATCGGAGTCACGCTGACTTTGTCGATCAGGTGATCGTCATTCTCGATCCGGATACCGTCGTATTCCAGGATGATGTCGCCCACCTGCAACTGGGCCGCCTCGGCGGCTGAATTCTGAGTGACCGCCTTGATCCGGGCTCCAAAACGGCGTGGCAGACCGAGCCGCACGGCGGTCTCGGTGTTGTAGTCCGCATCCAGCAACACGCCCAGAAAGGCCCGCGACACCGAGCCCTTTTCGACCAGTTGCCGAGCGATGCTGACGGCCATATTGATCGGGATGCTGAAACCAATCCCCTCGTTGCCGCCGCCGCTGCTGGCAATGGCCGTGTTGATGCCGACGACCTCGCCACGCAAATTCAACAGCGGCCCGCCGCTGTTGCCCGGATTGATCGCGGCGTCGGTCTGGAGGAAGTCCTGCAGCTCAACTCCCCGCGAGCCCAATTCCAGATCGTGGCGTCCCTTGGCGCTGATGATGCCGAACGTGACCGAATGGCTCAAGCCGAACGGGCTGCCCACGGCCAGCACGAAGTCGCCAATTTCCAGCTTGCTGCTGTCACCCAGACGAGCCGCGACCAGGTCGGTGTCCGCCACGGCGATCACCGCCACGTCGGTGCTCTGGTCGGACCAGACCCGGACCGGGCGGACCGGCCGGCCGTCGGCCAGGGTCAGCTCCAGGCCCGACATCGGCGCATCCAGGATCACATGCCGGTTCGTGAGCACGTAGAACTTCGTGTTCAGCTCGATGATCACTCCCGACCCGGCTTCCTCAACCGTCTTGCGTCGTCCATCCTCCAGCTTCTTGGCCTCGATATGAACCACGGTCGGGCGGATCAGGCGGACCGCCTTCTTGAGCAACGCTCCCTGCCGCTCCAGCGCGGCCACCTCGTCAGCCAGCTCGCGGAACATCTGCTCCCGCTCCGCCGGCGTCAGGTTCACCGCCGATGGATCCTGCGACCGGGCATCCGGTGGCCAGACCGCCAGGCAGCTCAGAGCCAACAGGATCAGACCAGGTCGTAAGCCGACAGCCAGGTAGCGGCAACAAGCGACCATCCGCAAGTCTCCCCCCGCCAGTTACGAAGGCGCGCCCAGCAGATAACGTACGTCACGGCAGCCGGGCCTGCCGCCCATGAAAACAAACTGAGCGACTATCCGCAAGCACTTTGCCGCTGGAAAGCCGCTTCAGCCGCCTGGATTCGGAGAAACCGCACGGGGGGCCGAGTTGCCACTTCGCTGGTGCAAACTTGTCCCGAGGCGACCTACGAAACGTCCATCTCGTTGTCGCTGATGGCCACGTCCGTACCGGACACCGAGTCCAGCAGCCGTCCCCAGTCCGCGGGCGATGTGCCGACCCCGCCGCTCTTCTCCGCCTCGCGCTGGCACTGGATGCACAGCGTCGCGTACGGCAAAGCCTGCAGCCTGGCCATCGGGATATTCGTCCCGCAATGCTCGCACCGTCCGTAGTTGCCCGACCGCATCTGTTCCAGGGCGTTCTCGATGTAGGCCAACTCGCGGCTTTCCACCTCGGCCAACTGCGAACTGATTTCGTCCTGCGCGGAGTCCAGGGCGGCATCGACCACGTCGCCGGACGACTGCCCGCGCAGTCCCTTCAGCAAACTGAGGTCGCCGGCCAGTGCCTTCCGCAAGGCGTCGCGGCGCTTGATCAGGACATTCCGCAGGTTCACGATTGCGTCTTTACGTGCCATGGTGGTTCACCTTGCGCATTCGCGCGGCGGGCCGGCCCAACGAGAAGTGGGGACTTGTGCGATCCGCCGCTCGAACTCGTTCTCTTAGATGCCTCAACTGCCGTCCGGGTTTCACGGGTTGTGCCGGCGAGTGGCCGGTTGCCGTGATTAACAGACTATAGTACGACCGCCGGCTACCGGTAGTTCTTAACTTGCGCCCCCTTCGGGGACCGGCTAAGATCGATCGATTTGCCGCAAATTATTCCCGCAAATAAACTTACGATCAGAACGCCTGGTCGTGCCCGGTTGCCCAAGTGCGGGAATTCCCACTGGGACACTTGATTTCCCAGCCGGACAGCACGCTCAGCCTGGCAAACGACCACCGCGCGGCCGGCCAATGGGCCGCGGGTTGCTTTCGGTAAATCGACAATTCCCGGCGGCGGATGCAGCCGTTTTTTCAGAATTGTCGGAACAGTTTGACGACCCCCCGCCCGTGAGCTAAGTCCCTTATGGTGCCGCCGATGCCGTCATGCGTAACCGCCGGGAAACGCCCGGCCGCTGCTGGCGACCGGCGACTGCCTCAGCGAACAGGCGCAACCATGATCGAGCCATCCACCTCGCCGAATCCCCAGCACCCCACCAACCTCGGCGGTTCCGACAATTCGCCGCGGCAGCACGAACCGGCCATTCCACCCGTCGTGCTCAGGGTCTGGCGCGACGAACCGGAGCCGCCGTCAGCAAGCGGAGGGACCGACGGCCGCGACGACGACTTGCAGAGGCGATCGAGCGGCCGGCAGCAGGCGGCCAGCGGGCAAGAACCGGCATCCGAGCCGCTGGACGAATCGGAAGACATCGAAGTCTACATGCAGCAGTGGCTGCGGCGAGTCCGGGGTGAAGCCGCGACCGGCGGCACGCCGCCAGACGAGGAGCCTGGCCAGAGGACCGATCAACTTCCTACCACCACTCCCGCCGCCGCGCCCCGGCGGACCGGGAACCCACCGGGCGGCACCCCGCCGAGTTCCCCAGGCACGAAGGCTGGCGGGGGTGGTTCCCTGACGGACCCGCTACCACAACCGGGCCTGGTGGACGGGAATCGGAGCCACGCGGCCTGCGACCATCCGCTGGAATTGCGGGCTCTGCGCGAAGTGGCGAACCAATCGAGCCAGGCGGCGATCAACCACAGCCTCCGCCGCCAGTTTCGTCGCGAGCTGCTTTCCAAGGGTGCCGTGGCCCTGGTCGCACTCGCGGTCAGCGCCGTGCTGCTGCTGCTAAGTCCAGCCCCGTTCTCCCTGCTGACGCTCGGCGCGTCCGTTTGCGGCCTGGTGGCTGGCATCTGGTCGCTCCGGATCGTGGCCGATTGGCGAACGTATCGCGCTCGGCGGGCCCGGCGGACAGCCAGCAGTTGAGCAGCGTTGCGCGGCTGGTCAAAAGCCGCGAGCCAGCACGACGTCGTCGAAGTCCCGCAAGTGGTATTCGATCTCCACGTAGTCCAGCGTGCGGCACAACCCGCGCAGTGCGACACCCATTCCATCCGGGCCGCTGAACCCGCCGAACTGCCCGCCGCCCTTGAGATGTGGCTCCAGGTCCAGGAAGACGCCGGGAATGCCTCGCCGCTTCAGCTTGCGTTCCAGCTTCGGCAGGATCGTGCGGAAGTCGCGGAGGATCGCCTCATGACCGCTGTCGCCCACGTCGGCGGGAACAAAGTGCTTGAGCGCCTCTTCATCCACGTGGCTGGTCTTCTGCACGGGCGAGGGGTGGCGATAGTCCTTGATGTGCATCCAGCCCAGTCCGGCCTTCATGGCGTGGTACTGGGACAGGACTTCGTCGGCCGAGCAGCCCTGGGTGACGATGTTCCCCGCGTCAAAGATCAGCATCATCGCCGGGTGGTTGACCTGCCGGTGGATTTCGGCCAGCAGAGGTCCGCTTTGCCCGACCAGGTTGGCTTCGATCTCGAGCCCGAAAGTCAAGTCGCTGCGATGGCACGCCTCGGCGATCTGTCCCAACTGGTCGACGGCCTGGGCCAGGTGCTCGTGCGGGTCGGTGCCGCGCGGGTGGTAGAAGGAGAACCCGCGGATCAACTTGGTTTCGAAAGCATGCGCCAGCTCGCACGCCTTGGCCACGTCGCGGGCCAGGTACTTGTCGAACGGCACGTACTTGTTCTTGGTGCGATCGTCCACGTCCAGCAGTTTGACCTTGCCGATCGGGCTGCCCAGCGAGGCGACGTTCAGCCCATACTCGTCTTCCAGATGTCGAATGCGGGTGATCTCCGCCTTGGTCAATTCCATGACGTTCTTCACGCCGCCGCCGGCGTCGATGAAACGCACCGTGTAGAACTGCAGCCCCAACGCGGCGAAGGCGGCGAACTGCTGTTCGGCCGTCTTCTGATTGGCGGCTTCGTCGGCGAAGCCCGACAGAATGACACGGGGCGTTTCAGCCATGGTGGATTCCTTGTGGTCCGGAGGCAGAGTGGCCGCGACGGGAAGGGAGCGGGCCGGCGGGCCATTCTGAAACGGCGGGTGGATCGCCGCAAGGGGGCGCTGGTCGCTGGCCGATTGAGGGTGGTTCTGGAAAGGGCGGGCTTTGTCGGATATGCTGGCACCCATGAATACACGTGACTTGGAATCCCCGCGGCTGCGTGGCGGCATGGTCGGACTGGGGATGATCTTTGACGAGACCTACCGCCCTTTCTTCGAATCGGCCTGGCGCGATCGGATCTACGATCCCCGTGTGGGCGTCTTCGGCGTCGATCTGGCGGCCGTGGCCACCCGCACGGGTCGGCGAGCGGACGCGTACCGGCAGGCCGCGGCAGGCAGGATCGGTCCCTTTGCCAGCTACAGCGAACCCGACTCCGTGGCCGGGTTGCTTGGCCAGCCGCTGGACTTCGTGTGCGTCGCCACGCCCGATGACCGGCACTTCGAAGCGGCTCAGGCCGTGCTGCGAGCCGGCAAGCATCTGCTGGTCGAGAAGCCCTCGGTGCTCAGCCTGGCCGAATTGGATCAACTGGAACGGCTCGCCCGCCAACACAACGTGCTGGCCAAGGTCGTGTACCACAAGCTGCTGGACCCGGACCACAAAAAGTTGCGGACGCTGGTTGTCGATCAGCACCTGCGGCACGTCAACAACGGATATTGCTCGCTGCTGGAGCCGAAGCAGATTTCCGGCTCGCAATTCGCCGAGTGGATTCAGGGACGCAATCCGGGTACCTACGTCGCGGTCCACTATATCAAGCTGATCGACTTCTCGTTTGGCGGCCGGCTGACCAGCGTGGCCTGCACCGGACAGCGCGGGCTGGTCGGCCCGGCCGACGGCAACACCTGGGACTCGACGCAGCTCCGCCTCTGCTACCAGTACGATGGTGGCCGAGAGGCGGCCTTCGACATTCACACCAGTTGGGTCACTCCCGACAACTTTCCGGGCTACGTCGAGCAGGAAGTGCAGTTCCGCTTCGACAACGGCGTCTGGAACGGGCACAGCCGGCGGCGGGGCGTGGAGTGCACGATCGAGGGCAAGACGCCGCTGGAATTCAAGATCTCGATGAACAACCATTACAACGGATCGTTCGTCGAACCGGACGGCACGCGCAGCCAGCGAGGGTACGGGATCGAAGTGCTGGAGCGGTTCGTCCGCGAAGTGGCGTTCGTCGAACTGGGTGGGTCGGCGGAGGAACGCGGCCAGCGACTGGAAGCGATGCGGCAGTTGACCTACAACGATCTGTCCAGCGACCGGCAGGTGGTGGCCGCCGTGCAGGCGATGGAGGCGATTTTGGCTCGCCACGCCGAGGGTACTCCCAACTGCATCGTCCAGGTCAACGAAGCGGAAGGCGGACTGGTGCTTCACGCGCCCGGAGCCGCCGCGGGCGAACTACTGTATGAGCCGCGTGTCTGATTGTTGTTGTTGCGAGGTTGAGCCATGTCGAGCCTGGTCCATACGCAGAGTCCTCCGCCGATCGAGCATCCTGGCGAGGAGTTGTCCAACGCGGTCCGCCGCCGGTTGTGCGACAACGAACCGCACGCGCTGCGGACCTATACGCCCTCGCTGGCCGTGCTGGCCCGCAGTGCCGGTAGCTACCACTGGACGCCCGAAGGCCGCAAGCTGGCCGACTTCACCTCCGGCGTACTGGTCGCCAACCTGGGCCACAATCCGACTCGCTGGTGGCAGCGCGTGCTGCGCTACATGCAGCTCGAACAGTTAGCGGAACCGGCGGAGCAACCGTTCGTGGCCAGCGTGCCGCTGACGGCTTACAACGCGGTCACGCCGCTGGAAGTCGAAGCCTGCGAGCGGCTGCTGGCCAACATGCGGGCCGCGGCCGGCGGCGAGCGGATGGAACGCGTTCTCTGGTCGGCCAGCGGTAGCGAGGCCATTCAAAAGGCGCTCTGGGCCGCCATGGACTGGAAGGGCCACGAGCGGCCGGTCATCCTGGCCACCCGCCGCGGCTTTCACGGCAAGAAGGGGCTGGCCGGCGCCGTCACCGGCTCGGAACAGGATCCCGAACGCGACCCGAGGGTCAAGTTCCTGGGGTTCCCGCTGGAAGAATGCCGCGACGTGACCCGCTCGGCCGGACCACTCGATCTGACGCCCTACGAGCGCGAACTGGCGGAACTGGCCGATCAGTACGCCGGCCGCATCGCGTGCCTGGTCACCGAGCCGTACCTGGGCGGCGGCGGCTCGTACCATCCGCCCGCCGCCTACATGCAACTGCTGGAACGCTTCTGCCGCGACCAGGACGCCCTGTTCATCCTGGACGAAATCCAGGCCAACTTCGGGCGGACGGGGCCGATGTACGCCTACACGCACTACGGCGTGCAGCCAGATATCGTCTGCCTGGGCAAGGGGCTGGGCAACGGGGTCCCGGTCAGCGCCGCCGTGGGCCGCGCGGACGTCTTCGCAGCCATGCACTACGGCGAAGGCTCGGATACTTGGAGCGCCAATCCGCTCTCGTCGGCCGCCGTGCTGGCCACGCTGGACGAGTTCGAAACGGAAGACGTACTCGGCCAGGGACGGCAATTGTCGGCCCTGCTCCGCACCTCCCTGCTCCGCTTGAAGGAGACGGGCCTGGTGGAGCACGTTCGTGGGGAAGGCTGCGTGTGGGGAGTGGAATGCCGCGCCGCGGGCGAGCACACTTCCAGCGAAGTCGCGCAGGCTCTGGTCCTGGCCTGTTACCTCGGCGACCGCCAGGGACGCGCCATCCACTTGCTCGGACCCCTGTCGGGCAACGTGCTGCGCGTCAGCCCGCCGCTGGTCATGCCGCTGGACGAAGCGGCCGAGTATCTGCAGGCGATCCACGGGATCTTCGAGGAAGTGGCCGAGCGGCTGGAGTCGCCTTTGGCTCCGCCATAGCCGCCTTTCGCTCCGCGAAAGTTGCGCGCGGCTGGAAGCCGCGCGGCGTTGCCGATGAAGTGGCCGGGTTGGTAAGCGCTGCCTCGCTACTTTCGCGGAGCGAAAGGCGACTATGGCGCTACTTTCGCGGAGCGAAAGGCGACTATGACGCTACTTTCGCGGAGCGAAAGGCGACTATGGCGCTACTTTCGCGGAGCGAAAGGCGACTATGACGCTACTTTCGCGGAGCGAAAGGCGACTATGGGGAGACTCAGAGGTCGATGGCCGAGTCGCTGGCCTTGCGGGAGTTCTGGCTGCGGAACTCATCCATGATCGAGCTGATCGCCCGCGCGTACTCGCGGACCGCGGCCGACTTGTCGCCGCCGGCCGCCGCACGTTCGGCCTGCCGCCCGCGGCTGTCGAACGTCTCCCAGTCCACGTCCCAGTCCCGCTCCTGGGCCGCTTCCCGCAGCTCGCGAAAGATCGACGCCAGCTTGTCCAGAAACTCGCGGCTGGGCGGGCTGGCGGTGCTGGTGTACGGCCCCTTGCCCAGACGCCGGCCGCCGCTGAGTTGCACGCCTCCCCGCCGCGGTCCGAAGCGCCGCCAGCCGATCAGTCCCAGTGTCACGAGCAGAACCAGCGCCGCCAGCAGCGCGGGGATGGGATGCGAGGCGACCAGCATGGTCACGGCCGCCAGAAAACTCACGCCCAACACGATCCAGTAGGCCGGGTGAATGCTGGGCGGGTCGGCCTTTTGTCCCAGAGTGATCGGCGCCGCCAATTGTGGGTCGGTCGCCAGGCGTGGTCCCACGACCTGAACCACGATCACGGTAATGTTGTCCGGACCGCCGCGGAGATTGGCCAGGTCCACCAGCACTTGGACCGCTTCGTCCGGCGGCAGACTGGCGAGGATCGGTCCCAGCTCCTCGTCGGGAACCTCGCCAGTCAGGCCGTCGCTGCACAGCAGGAACGTGTCGCCCACTTCGACCGGAAACGGACCCTCGATATCGACGGCCACCGCCGCGTTGGGTCCCAGGGAGCGGGTAATCACGTTCTTGGGGATCGTCGCCGCGAGCTCGCTGTCCTGAGCCAACCCGGCGGCCCGCGTTTCCCAGACCAGGCTATGGTCGAACGTCAGTTGTTCCAGCCGGTCCTGCCGCAGCCGGTAAATCCGGCTGTCTCCCACGTGAGCTACCAGGGCGCCCTGCGGGACCAGCACCAGCACGCTGGCGGTGGTCCCCATGTTGTGGAAGTCCGCGTTCGCCTCGCCCCGCCGATGCACTTCGGCGTTCGTTTCGACCACCGCCTTCTGCAAGGCTTCCGGGACCGAGAGGTCCCGATATTTCTTGTAGTGGTGAGGCACTCCGTCCACGGCCAGCTTGCTGGCCAGTTCGCCGGCCGCGTGCGCGCCCATGCCGTCGGCGATCATGAACAGGTGGCCCGAGGCCCGCCAATCCTCCTGGCTGCTGGCGATTGCCACCCGCTTGCTGTCCTGGTTGGTTGCCCGGCGCATGCCCACGTCGGTGAGCTCCGCGTACCTCAGGCAATCGTCCCAGTTGGCCGTTTGTTCCGCCATGCGTGTCCAGCTCTGCGCTTGAGTCGGTTCGTGGTTTCCGCTCGCGTTCGTGCCTCGCCCTGCCCGACCGACTCCGCCCGACATTCTAACCTGCCGCCAACGCGGGACAAACGGCCGGCCCGTCGATTCCATTTTCGCTCTGGCCCCAGCGGCTCCGCCCGGATACACTCCGGCCCCTCGTATGTTTACCCTGGGGGCGTGATGGTGCAGTCCCACCCAAGATTGAACCACTGGAGCCAACCCTGGTTCTGCTGGCTCCTGCTGGCCGCCATGCTATGCGCGGCGCCTACCGGCTGCGTGCGCCGGCGAATGACGATCCGCAGCCAACCACCCGGCGCCTTGGTCTACATCGACGACCAGGAGATCGGCGTGACTCCCGTCTCCACCAGCTTCGTCTATTACGGCACCCGGAAAATCCAGTTGATCAAGGACGGTTACGAGACGCTGACCGTACTGCAGAAGTTTCGCGCCCCCTGGTATCAGATTCCGCCGCTCGACTTCGCCTCGGAGAACCTCTGGCCGAAGGAGATCCGCGACGAACGCCTGCTGGACTTCCAGTTGGTTCCGCTGCGGAACGTGCCCAATCAGGAACTGCGGGAGCGGGGCGAACAGCTTCGCAACCGCGCCCGGCAAGGCTTCGTCACTCCCATGCCGGGCTTCCACGGCGGGACCGCGCCAGGCTCGGGCCTGCCCCCGGCCGGTCCAGAAACGATCCGGCCCGGACAGACCTTGCCGCCTGGTGGCTGGCAGTTACCGGAACCGCCGTCCCCCGCGGGACCACCAACCACCACTGGGCCCTTCAACCCCGCTACCCCCGCCGGACCAGCAATCCCTACAGGACCAGCAACCCCCGTAGGCCCCGCAACCCCTACAGGACCGTACGGCCCGGCCTGGCCTGCGCCGGCTCCAGCACCCGCCGCTCCCGGCACATTGTCCCCCGCTGGTCCGACCTACCCGGCCTACCCGGGAACCGGCCCGGCACAACCACCGCCTGGGCCGAACTACCCTGGGCCGAACTTTCCTGGGCAGACGCCGCAGCCCGTCCAACCGCACCCGTTTGGCGGCGTGTACTGACGGCTCGCCGATACATCGCGCGGCGCCGCGTCTCTGGCCGGTCAGCGTCCGGCCGGTCAGCGCCCGGCCGGGAATCGAGCCTGGCCAGACCGGCTTGCGCGGCGCGATTCAGGCTCGCTCGCCCTCTGGCCTTCCCAACTGCCTCAGCACCAGATCGCGGAGATCAATATCCCGCAAGGTTGGGCCAGCGCTAGTCCCTGGCCGGGACGATAACAGGACGCCTCGCTGCTGCTGGCTGGTCACCGGCGCCCCGTGCGACCCGCGCACCAGACTGGCGTCCAGCGGAATCGAGCGCGTCGCCGGATCGAAATGCAGTTCCACCGGGTCGTAGCCCGGCTTGCGGTGGATGTCCACGGTGCGAGCGAAACCGGGGGCCTGCTGGTCTTCCCGCCACCAGTAGTATGCCTGCCAGCTTCGCGGTTCCGAAATCAAGATCACCTCGCCGCTGCGCGGGTGGTCCATGGCGTAACGGGCGCGAGCCGGACCGGCAAGCACCTCGGCGATGCCCGCTTCCCCGGCAAACAACTCCTCCACCCGCCGCATGATCCGCGAGTCGCCGTCGCGGACGAAGACGTGCGAAAACTGGTGGTCGACCAGGGCCCAGGCCTGGCTTCGCTCCAGGTCCAGGTGCTCGCCGTCGTCCCGCTGCTGGACTTCCAGCAGGTCGGCATCTCGCAGCAGGCGGTTGGGATAGCTGACGTGATCCACCTCGGTGATCACGTACTCGCTGGCCGCCAGCCACAGCGGTTCCTCGCCCGTGTACGCCTGCCGGAAGCCGCCGATCAGCCGGCCCAGCACCTGGTCCAGTTCCGCGAGCGCCTGCTGGGCCTGCGGGCTGTCAGGCCCGGCTTTCTGAGCGGCATAGTCCAGGTGCGGCAGGTAGATGAAGAAGAAATCGGGCTGAAACCGGCCAGCGGCCAGGACGGCCGAATCGGCGATCCAGGCGGTCGACTTGATGTTGGCCAGTGGTCCCCAGAAATGCTGCAGCGGGAAGTGTCCCAGCGCATCGCGCAGCTGCCCGTAGTATTCGGTGGGCCGCGTGTAACACCACAGGGACTCGCTGCCGTCCGGGTTGTGGACCGGGGCCGGCATGCAGATCGCATCCGCGCCGCAACCCTTGCTGAGCATCGGAAACCAGACGGCCGACGTCAGGGCCGGCTCCCGCTGGTGCAGCAAGTCCCAGATCTGCGGGGCCAGGATCTTGTCGTTCCAGGCCGTCCACATCTCCACTTGCCGGGTCTCGCGCCAGTAGAACCCGTTGGCCACCACGCCGTGCTCGGCGGGCAGTTTGCCGGTCAGCATGTTGGCCTGCACCGGCCAGGTCACGGCGGGAAAGCTGGCGGACAGCGGATACGCTTCGCCGCCGGCCATCAGTTCCGCCAGCCGCGGCATCGACGCCACGTCGTTGGGCCTGAGTCCCGGTACCGACAGGAACACCACTTTCATCGTCATCGCGAACCTCGTCATGCAGCCGCAAGCTATGCCCGCGGGCCGTCATCGGCCGGCATCCAGGGGCTGAGGAAATCAAACGCCTGGCGAGCGGCTTCGGGGCCGACGTGACTGTGCCGGCTCAGCTCCACATGCACGCCGCCGCGATAGCCCGTGTTCCGCAAGGCCCGCAGGATGGGCGGAAAGTCCATCTCCCCCTCGCCGAACATCAGGTGCTCATGGACGCCGGCCCGCATGTCCTCCAGATGCACGTTGGCGATCTTCGGCCCGCAGCGGTGAATGTAGTCGGCCAGCGGCACTTCGCCCAGGCAGTAGAGATGCCCGACGTCCAGGGTCATCCGGAGCTGGGGCGCGTCGAGCCACTCGAACAGGCGTTCGAACCGCGCCGTGGTGTCGATGAACATCCCCGGTTCGGGCTCGAAGGCCAAGGTCACCCGCTGCCGGTCCGCATACTCCAGCACCTCGCGCAGGCCGTTTGCCAGCCGCTCCAGCAGCGTCTCGTCGTCCGCCGAGTCGCGGACGACGCCCGACCAGAGCGACACGCAGTCGCTGCCCAAGCGGCAGGCCACGTCGATCGCGTGCTTCAGAAAGTCGATCCGCCGCCGCCGGCCCTCGGCACTGGAGGTGATCAAGGTCGGTTCGTGCTTGCGACGCGGGTCCAGCAGGAATCGGGCTCCCGTCTCGATCACCGAACTCATCCGGTACTCGGCCAGCAGCCGCGCCGCCTCGTCGCATTGCCGCCGCCAATCCTCATGAAACGGATTGAACGTGTGATGATTGATCGTGATCGCCACGCTGCGATAACCCAGTTCCGCCAGCAGGCCGATCGCGCTCAGCACGTCGTGCTCCGACAGACCGTTGGTGTTGTATCCCAGTCGCATGGCAATCCGCGGAACCAAGGGCCGGCCTGCCCGGCAACGGCGCGAGCCGGCCGTTGGCCTCGCGCCCCTGTCGGTTCAAGTCGAGTAAACCCAGTAGCTGAAAAGAAAGGTCGGCATCAACAGGGCCACGATCCCCAAGGCATACGACCAGTGGCTGACTTCCAGGGCCACGGCCGCATCCAGCATGATCAACGAGAGAATCCCGTGCTTCACGGCCCATTGGACCTGCCGCGGCGACGGGTCGGCAATCGCCATGCTCAGCCGCCGCAGGATCGTGAACCCCAGCAACCCCACCAGCATCCACCAATACCCCTCGCCTCGCAACACGGGCACGATCTGGTCCGGCAGGTTGCGATGCAGCAGCCCCAGGATGCCGATCCCCGCCATCATCACCACCGTGGCTGGCACAAGCTGCGACGGCCGGCTCTGACCCGCCTCGTGGCGAGCGAACCAGGTGAGCCCGACCACGTACAGCCCCAGTCCGGCCGCCACCAGCAGTTCGTGGCGAGCGAACGTGGCCAGCGCCGTTTCACCGGCCGCCCCCGCCGCGACGCTCATTCCCAGCAGCACGTTCAGAAAGCGGCAGCCGCCCATCAGCAACGGTCCGAGCGGCGTGCGTTTGCCTCCCGCGTCGTAGGCCAGCACGCAAGTTGCCAGCAGCCCGGCCACGACGCCGCTGCGCCACGCCAGCACCTCGCCACCCCCCGGCACCGCCTCTGCCCCCGGCAGCCAGGCAACACCCGGCAGCCAGCCGGCGGCCACTCCCGCCAGCAC
>JAGFJK010000039.1 GCA_024102795.1 Pirellulaceae bacterium | reverse complement strand
CACTTCGTTGTAGTCCAGCAACGATCCTTTTTCGAAATGGACGTTCTTGATCGCCACCATGTATTCGGCAAAGGCCGCATAGAACCCGCTTTCGGCGTCCGCCAGGCGGCGCTGAGCGTCCAGCCGCAGGTTGGTGTCGATCGGTTCGCCCGTTTCCCGCACGACTTCCAGCGCGTCGACGTTCTGCCGGGCCTGGAGCCGGCGGTTGAAGGCGGTCTGCAGCACCTCGAACGCCCGGTGCACTTCGGCGTAACTGTTGCTCAAGTCATGCACCAGTTGCCGCTCCTGTTCGTTCAAAACCGCCCGCTCGCGGGCCAATTGCAGTTGGGAATGCCGCACGGCCGCGTGCGCGCGGCGGAACCCGATCGGCAAGGCGAATTCGAACCCCAGTTGCCATTCCTGGAAGTCGCCCGTCGTCAGATCCTGATACGCGTTGTCAAAGCTCAACCGGTCGACCGGGTTGCCGTTGATATCCGTCAGCCCGGGGTTGGTCCGCCGGCTGTCAATCAACTGCTTGCCCAGGCCGCGGAAACGGTAGCGGCCAAAGGCGTCCAGTCGCGGCAGCAGGAAGTTGCGGTTGGCCAGCAGCTCCAGCTCGCTGCGGCGAATCACCGTCCGCTGACGCTGGAGTTCCGAGCGCCGCGTGAGCGCCTCGTTCAACACCTCGTCCCAGTTGAATACGACCCGCACCATCTTGGGATCGTGAGCTGGACGAATGACCCGCGAATCGTTGATCGGCAGTCCGATCGCCAGCCGCAACCGCCGCTCGGCCACCAGCACGCCGGGCACCGCGCGGAACGTGCCGGCCAGACTGCCGTTGTTGACTTGAGTGCCTTGGATCAGCTTGCCGTTAAGCGCGTTCTGCACCTGTTCCTGGAAGCGGAAATACTGTTCCGAGGCTTGCGCGATCTGCGCGGCCACGTCGGGCGGCGCGGCGCCCGCCGGTCCGCCGCCGCCGCCAACTTTCAGCTCCTGCCAGATCTGCAGGGCTTCGTCGCGAGCGGCGATCTTGGCCTCCAGGTCCCGGTAGGCGTAGTACAGGTCCCAGTAGGCGTTCTCGACGTTGCTGACCAGGTCCCGCAGGCCAATCTGATATTCGGTGACCGCCAGGTCCGTGTTCAACCGGGCCACCCGCACGCCGTTCATCTGCCCCGGCAAGCCGTCCGGACCGGCGATCTGATTGAAATCCACGCCCCGGCCCTGGAACAACGGCTGGCGGACTTCGAAGTCCATCAGCGTGCCCCAGGCGCTGCCAAACACGTTGTCCATCGAGTTGTTGGCGTCGTACTCCCACGTCTTGCGGAAGGTGTACTGGCCGCCCGTCATCGAGCGTTTCTTCAACTCCGACTGCCAGTTGATGAAGTCCTGCTGAAAGATCTGGGTTCCCAGACCGACAATCCGGTTGTTGAACGCCCGATCGTTCTTCTCGAAGAACGCCCGCGTGGAGAACTCCGCGTCGAAGAACGACAACGCCGCCGGCACGCCGGACGTCGTGCCCGCGCCGGGAATGTTCGTCGCCCGGCCCGGATTCGTCTCCACCAGGGCCGGGTCGTAAACCGAGCGGAGGGTGGGCGGCTGCCGCAGCACCGTCCCTCCCAGGTCCCGCAAGACGGGCGAGTTGATCACCGCCAACTGAACCGCCTCTTCAGGCGTCATCGGCCAGAAGTCGGCCGGTGTCAGGTCGGTCAGCAAGCGGGGCGGCGGCGATCCCATGGTGGCCAGCGACCCGTCGGCCGCCTGGTGCACGTCGCCGTAATGCGTCTGGTCCGCCACCTGACCCAGATGCGCCAGATCGCCGCCAAAGCGATGCCCCGGATTGCGCAGCATGCAGCCGGGCAACCCATTCAAAGCCAGGGCGACCAGGCAAATCACCGAAACGAGTTGACGCTTCATGGCAACGTGTTCCATGCCCAACCAACGGCGCCCTGTGCTCACGCCCAGCGCCGGCGCATCATCGGCTCGGCCAAGGCCAGCGCCGACAGCGTGAACCTGTCACGACGGGATTCGCGCAGGAGCGTTCCCCCCTGACGATCCGGTAAACAATGTCGGTTACTCAAGGTTCATCATCGGCAGGAATCACGACCCGCACGAACGTTATTTTCCTCAGAACCGGAAAAGTGAGCGGACGCCGGACCACGGACCGGGACGACATGGAAAAATGCGAAGAATGACAAAAGTGCGTAAGATTGCTGAGTCGACACTCCCCGGGGCTCTCTACCGCTGGGAGGTCAAGCGGGGAGGGAACCATGGGTGTATGAGGGGGCTTGCCGAAGTTCTGGCCGTCCCCGGTTTGCCCTGTTTGTTGCGCCATATTCCCTCGGCGAAGCGCCCAGCAAGTTGAACGAATTCCTCGGAGGTGGGTTGGACCCAGCACTACTGACCACTGATAACTGACACCTGACACCTGACAACTGACCACTGACCACTGACACGTAACCTCCAACCCGCCGGGCGCGCTATAATGAGCGGACCATGAGCGTTGAGCCGCAAGCCCAAGTCGAGCTGGACGACGAAGCTTGGCGCGAGATTGACCAACTGGTCGATCAGATCGCCGAGCTGGCGCGAGGCGGCGCGCGGCCGGATGAGTTCTACCCCGGATTGCTGGATCGGACGGTGCGTGCGCTCGCGGCGGAAGGGGGCGCGGTGTGGCTGGCGACGGCGCCCGGCCAGCTTGACCTGGAGTATCGGATTGGCCTGGACTTCCTGGACCACTCGGATGCCGCCGTTCAGCATGCCCATCATCGCCTGATCGCCCAGGCGGTGGCCGGTGAGCGGTTGCGGTCTTTTCCACCCCGCTCGGGCTCGCCCCGCTCGGCAACCATGGCTGGGGGCGAGTCGTTGAATCCGACGGGCCACCTGCTGCTGGTCCAGCCGTTGTGGTTGGACGGGCAAGTGAGCGGTGCGCTGGAACTGGTCCAGCGTCCCACGACCCATCCGGCGGCGATCCGCGGGTACGAGCGGTTGCTGGGTGTGGTGGGGGAGTTGGTGCTGGAGTACCAGCGGGAACGGTTGCGGCGCGACCTGCGGCGGCGGGTGGAGTTTGCCGAGCGGTTGGATGGGTTTGCCTGCCGTGTCCATGCGGCGCTGGATCCCCGCGCGGCCGCCTACGAGATTGCCAACGAGGGTCGGACGCTGATCGACTGCGACCGTCTGAGCGTGGTGGTGGGTTGGGACCGTCGTCAACGGCTGGCGGCGATCAGCGGAGTGGACCTGTTCGATCCGCGTTCGAACGTCGTGCGGCGGCTGGAGCGGCTGGTGCGGCGCGTGGTCGCGGCTGGGGAGCCGTTCTGGTACACGGGGGACTGGAGCCGGGTGCCGCCGGAGCTGGAGCGGGAACTGCGGGAGTATCTGGACGAGAGCCATGGCCGGACGCTGGGCGTCGTTCCGCTGACCGACCGGGTGGCGGATGGTTCGCCGGACACTCCCGAGGCCGGGCCGGCGGTCGGTGCGCTGGTGGTCGAACGATTCGACGCGGCCTGGGACGCCGAGGTGCTGGGACGAGTGGGCGCGGTGGCCCGGCACGGAGCGGTGGCCCTGCGCAACGCCCGCGAGTATCGTTCCTTGCCGTTGCTGGCCGTGTCCCGCGCGCTGCGGCGGGCAGGCTGGCAGTTCCAAGGCTCCCGGCTGGTCCGCAGCCTGGCGGTCATTGCCGCGCTCTGCGTGGCGGTCGCCGTCCTGGTGCTGGTGCCGGCGCCGTTTGCCATCCAGTCGCCCGGACAACTGCAACCTCAGCTTAGCCGCTATATCTATGCTCCGGAGAATGGCGAGGTGCGGCGGCTGCTGGTGGCGCCCGACCAGCAGGTGGCGGCCGACCAGCCGCTGCTGCAATTGGCCAGTACGGAGCTGGATCTGGAGCTGGAACGGGCGGAAACGCAACGGATCACGACCAATAAACAGTTGGAGTCGATCGGTATCCAGCGAGTGACCGGTGACGCTCGACCCGATGCCCCGGAATTCCGGGCCGATCAGTTGTCGGCTCAGGAGTTGGAATTCGCTCAACTGCTCCGCAGCCAGGAAAGACAAATCGAGTTGATTCAGCGCCGTATCGAGTCGCTGCTGGTGCGCAGTCCGCTGGCGGGCCGTGTGCTGACCTGGGACCTGGAACAGACGTTGCAGAATCGTCCGGTGCAGCGCGGGCAGATGCTGCTGCGAGTGGCCGACGTGGCGGGGCCCTGGCAAGCCGAATTGGAGGTGCCCGCTCATCGCATCGGGCACGTGCTGGCGGCCTGGGACGACGGCCAGCGACCGCTCGCCGTCCGTTTGACGCTGGGCACCGACCCCGGCGTGGTCTATCCCGGCACGCTGCTGGAAGTCGCTCAAACCGCGTCCTTGAACCATCGAGGCCAACCGGTCGTGATGGTCAAGGTGCGCGTGGAGCGGGAGATTCCCCAGCGGCATCCGGGAGCGACCGTGAACGCTCGCATCGACTGCGGCCGCCGCAGCCTGGGTTATGTCTGGCTGCACGATCTGATCGACACGGTCCGCGCGAAGCTGTTGTGAGTTATGAGTTGTGAGTTATCAGTTGTCAGCTGTCAGTTGTTGTAGCCGTTCACGGGGATGGGAGATTCAGATAGGCAACGAGGGATGAAGGGCAATCTTTCTGGCTCCCTCGCCGCAGAGACGTCGTGCAGCATTTAAGTTGTTTTGCCGAGGAAATTTGGCGTCATGACCGAGGGACACTTGGACGGCCTCCGCGCCGGCGAACCCTCCCCTCGATATCCCTTTGGCCCCCTCCCCGGCTTCCGGGGAGGGCTGGGGAGGGGCTCTTATGCACCCTGTTTTGACGCACCTGGCGCCCGGTGGAATCACCCAACACGGGTCGCACTCATGAATTCAGATCCTCAATTGATGCTCGACTCGTCCGAAAGCCGCGTCCCGCGAGTGGCCATGTACGAATTGAACGCCTCGCTTTGCTTCATAGTCCCGCAGGCCCCTCCCCAGCCCTCCCCGAAGCGGGGAGGGGGCCAGAAGTATTGTGAGGGGGTTCTCGGCGAAGTCGAGCTGACCATTGGTGCATCACCATACCCAAAACAACTTTTAAGCTGCGCGATCTCGAAGCGGGGAGGGGGCCGGAAGTGATTACGCAGTGTTATTATCCCTCTTCGCTGGGGAGTACGGTTCCCGTGTGCAGGACAAGCGTTGGCATAGATACTCGCTTTCGTCGTGGCGACTTCAGTCGATGTCGGCAGAGCTCCCAGGAAGAATTCACAGCCTGGGAGCGAAAGGCGACTATCCGCTACTTTCGCGGAGCGAAAGGCGACTATGGCGGAGCGCAAGGCGACGATCAAGGCCTGGTTCGGGTCATTCGGGCCGGTTGACCCAGCATCTCAGCGGCTGGCCGCTCAGTCCGGCCAGCAGATTGTCGGCGGCGATCTCGGCCATCCCGTTGCGGCTGGACACCGTGGCGCTGGCGATATGCGGAGCGATCACGCAGTTGGGCAACGTCAGCAGGGGGTCGTCCAGCAGGATCGGTTCGGGGTCGGTCACATCCAGGCCGGCCGCGAAGATCACGCCGTCGCGCAGCGCTTCGTACAGGTCCCGTTGCACGTGCAGCGGCCCGCGAGCGCTGTTGACGAACACGGCCGTGGGCTTCATCTTCGCAAACGCCGCCCGGTTGAACATCCCTTGCGTGGTGGGATTCAAATCGGTGTGGACCGAGACGAAATCGGATTCCGCCAGCAGCGTGTCGAAGTCCACTTGCCGGGCGCCCAATTCACGTTCGGCCGTCTCGCTGGCGTACTGGTCGTGATACAGAATCCGCATACCCCAGCCGCCCTGGCAGCGGCGAGCCATCGAGAGGCCGATCCGCCCCATGCCGACAATCCCCAGCGTGGCCCCGGTCAGATCCTGGCCGATGTGCCCCAGCGGTTCCCAGGTCTTCCAATGTCCGGCCCGCACGAAGTCCTGGGCTTCGACGATCCGCCGAGCGGCGGCAATCAGCAGGGCCAGGGCCATGTCGGCCGTGGCGTCGGTCAACACACCGGGCGTGTTGCCCACGCGGATCCCGCGGCGAGTGGCTTCGACGACGTCGATGTTGTTGTAGCCGACCGCGAAATTACTGACCACTCGCAACTGCGGGCCGGCCACGTCCATGAACTCGGCGTCCACTCGGTCCGTCAACAAGGTCAAGACGCCCTGGCAGCCGCGGATCTTGTCCAGCAGGATCTCGCGGCCCGGCGGCAGCGGTTCGGGCCACACCTCGGCCGCGCACGACTCGGTCACCTTGCGCAGCCCCGCCTCGGGGATCCGGCGAGTGACGAACACTCGGGCGTCATGCAGATCAGTCACAAAACGAGTTCCTTGGAGTGTGTTACGTTGGGTTTCCAGGTAGCCCGACGCGACTTCAACCAGCCTGCAGTGGATTGCGGCGGTCCGCGAGCGGGATCGTGACCGGCTTGCCGGCCAGGTGCGAAGCGAAGACGGCCGCGATCATTTCGATCGTCCCCCGCGCCTCGTACATGTTGCACTCCGGCTCGCGGTCCTCCTCGATCGCCGCCAGCAGGTCGTGGCAGGCCGCCACGTTCCCGGCGTGCAGGTCGCCCGCCGGCAACGGTTCGCTCTTGCCCACTCCGGCCGACGTGATCGGCACCCACTGCTTGCCGCCGCGGCCCGGCGACCAGGTGGGATCGGGCAGAAACCAGGCTTGAGGCAGGTAGCCGGTCAACAGTTCAACGACGCCCTTGGAGCCGAAGATCTGCAAACCGAAGCGGTTGCCCGCCGCGTCCCGCCGCGATCCGAAATAGGCCGTCACGCCGTTGGGCATGCCATACATCGCCCGCACGCTGTCGCCCGCCAGGGGTCCAATGCCTTCGTTGCCCGGCCGGACGTCGGCCAGCGTCACCGGCTTGTCGTCCTGCAGGAGCGAGGCGAAGCACCACAGCGGATCGCCGCCAAAGTGCTGCATCAGGTTCATCACGTGGCTGCCCAGCACCCACAGGTCCTCGCCGCCGCCGCGACGGTCCTCCTTGCCGCGCCCGCGCAGTTCGAGCAGCTCGCCAAGCTGCCCGTCGTAAATCAAGTCGCGGATCACCTGCAGCTTGGGGCTGTACCGCGTCTGGTGGGCAATCGCCAGTTTCACCTTGTGCTTCTCGCAGGCCGCGACAATCTGGTCCGCCTCGTCCAGCGAGCGGCAGAACGGCTTCTCCATGTAGATATGGACGCCCCGCTGGATCGCCTCCAGGCACATGTCGCGATGCTGGTCCAGCCAGCGGGGACCGATCGCCACGACGTCCGGCTTGAGCTTGTCCAGCAATTCGCGATAGTCGGCGAAGGCGGCGGGCGCCTTGAGCCGCTGTGCCGCCTGCCGCCGCCCGTTCTCGTCGGCGTCCGCCACGCCCACGATCTCGCACTGCGGCAGCTCCAGCCAGACCGTGTCGAGTCCATGACCATAATTTCCGCGTCCCGTATGGCCTATCACGCCAACACGATATTTTGCCACAATGCGGTTCCTTGGAAGTTGCTGAGTGCGATCGCGCGGGGACTCCGCCGCCAGCGGTCCGCGACGCTGAGCATTTTGACAACTCGCGCCAGCCGATGCAAACCGGCCCTGTTGGTGGTATGGTGGTCAGAGGCTTTCGGCCGGTAGGAAGTACGACGGGAGCACGACGGAAGAACGACTGGGACAGTCGACAGTTCTTCAGCAGCCAGCCAACCCATGGCGAGACCTATGATGCGTGAACCGAGCAAGTGGATTTGGCGAAGCGTGCTGGCGGTGAGCCTGCTGAGCGGCTGGGCCGCGGCCGGAGCGCGGAGCGACGAGACGCAAGTGGCGGAGGCCCGCGTGCCGCCGCAGTTGACCTTCTACATGGGCCGCCGCATCGCTCGCACGATGCACTTCACCGGAGCTGAATGGCTGATCCGGGACGAACGCGAACGCGAGGAGCGCTGCTCGCTGATGCTGGCCAACCTGGGTGTCCGGCCGGGCATGACCGTCTGCGACATGGGGTGCGGCAATGGTTTCTACAGCCTGCAACTGGCCCGGATGACCGGTCCCGCCGGCCAGGTGCTGGCGGTCGATATCCAGCCCGAAATGCTGATTATGCTCCGCGAACGGGCCGAAAAGGCCAACATCGAGAACATCACGCCGATTCTCGGCTCCTTCCACAGTCCGCGGCTACCGGCCGGGATGGTCGACCTGATCCTGCTGGTGGACGTGTACCACGAGTTCTCGCATCCGGAACATATGCTGGCCGCCATGCGCCGCTCGCTGGCGCCCGGCGGGCTGATCGTGCTGGTGGAGTACCGCGAGGAAGATCCAACCGTTCCGATCCGCCCGCTGCACAAGATGAGCAGGCAGCAGATCGTCAAGGAAATGACGGGCAACGGCTTCAAGCTGGCCAAGGAATTCGACAAGCTGCCCTGGCAGCACATGATGTTCTTCGGGATCGACGAGTAACAGTCGCGCGGCGCGTCTGCCCGGCATCCCGTCAGGCCAGCAGTTCGTCAATCGAGGCGTACGCCGGGTCGGCCAGCGGGACGGGCCGGCCGCCGATGTCGAAGTGACCGGTGGAATCCAGACCCAGCGCCTGCAGGTAGGTGTGGAACAGGTGGCCCGCGGTCACTTCGCGGTCGGCGACCGCCGTGCCGTGGTCGTTCGTCTTGCCGATCACCGCTCCGGGCTGGATCCGAGCGCCGCCCACGCAAACCGACCAGGCCGTTCCCCAGTGATCCCGGCCGTAGTTCTGGTTGATCCGCGGCGTGCGGCCGAACTCGCTGAGCACCACGACCAGCGTGCTGGCCAGCATCCCGCGGTCGGCCAAGTCGGCCACCAGCGTGGCGAACGGCCGATCGAACTCCTCCAACTGCTCCAGGTGGAAGTTGAAGTTCTCGTTGTGCGTGTCGTAGTTCGAATGCGACACCTGCACGAAGGTGACGCCGCTTTCCAGCAATCGCCGAGCCAGCAGGCAGTGGCGGCCAAAGGGATGACTGCCGTACCGGTCGTGATCCGACTGAGGTTCCTGGCTGACGTCGAACACGGCCTGCTGGCGCATCAACTGTTCGGCCTGCTCGTAGCTGAACGTGTAGGCGTCGGTCATCGCGGTCTTGCGCCGCAGCAGGAACCGCTCGTTGGCCCGCTGCTGGAACTCGCGCCGCTCGGCGTCCGCCGCCTCGCTGAGGCTTTCCGGGCGGACCAGGTTGGCCGGCGGTTTGCCGTCGCCCAGTTGAATGCTGGCGTACTTCGGTCCCAGGTACGCCGCGTCGTTGCCGCGTCCGCCGCCGCCGGAGGTGATCTGGATGTGGCCGGGCAGCGAGTGCTGGTCGGCGTTCAGGGCCTTGGCGGTCACCGCGCCCAACTTGGGAAAACTGGCGGCGGGAGTCTGGCGGCGGCCGGTCTCCATCATGTAGCGGCCCTTGCCGTGATCGTTCTCCTTGGTGTTGATGCTGCGGATCAACGCCAGGTGGTGCATCTGCTGGGCCGTGTGCGGCAGCAGTTCGCAGATGTGAATGCCCGGCACCGACGTGGGAATCGGCCGGAACGGTCCGCCCGTGGGTGTGCCCGGCTTGGGATCCCAGCTCTCCAGTTGGCTCAACCCGCCCGACAGGTTGACCACCAGCACCCGCTTCTGGTCGCTGGCCAGTTGCCGGGCCGCGGCCGGTTGAGCCAGCACGCCGAGTCCGCCGGCCACCAGGCCGCTGCCCGCCAGCGTTCCCAGGAATTGCCGCCGGGCCATCTGGTGGACCGCCGAACCGCAAGCGTACGTGGACTTCATTTTTGCTTCTCCGCGTCAGTGATTAAATCGAAACTCGGCGCTGGTCAGCAACGCCCACGCCAGGTCCTGGATCACGGCCGGCCGCTCCTGCGGCCGGGCGGCCAGTTGCCGGCCGACGTCGTCGATCTCCTGGGCATTGGGCTGGCGAGCCAGCACGCTCAGGTACAATTCCTCCGCCACGGCGGCCGGGTCTTCCAGCTTGCCGAGCCGGTCGGTGAGGTTGCCGGCGGACGGTACCAGCCAGCCGCGGACTTGCCCGCCGTTCGAAAAGAACAGGGCCTGATCGACGGTGGCGAAGAAGTCGTCCTGCGGCTGCCCGGCTCCCGCGCCGAACAGTTGCACGAAGGCGTTGACCTGCGGAGACAGTTTGGCATGCAGGTCCGCCTCAAGCAGCTCCTGCCGCTGTGCGACCGCCGCCGCGTCGGCATCGGCCGGCAGCGGCTGCTTCTTGTTCAGCTCCGCCTCGGCCGCCAGCCGATTGCGCTGCACCTGGCCGGTCGCCTCCATCACGCTCCAGGCCAGTTGTTCGGGCCGCAGCGGTTTGAGTGTGGCAATCACGAAGCGGCGGCCCCAATCGTCCGTCAGGCCCGTCAGGAGTTCGTCTTGGCGAGCGTCCTGGGCATCATGTTCGGCCTGCACGGAGGCGCGGCGAGCGACCAGTGCCTCGGCCTGCTTCCGTAGCGTTTCGCTCGCGCCCGGCTCCCCGGCGCCCAGCTCCGAGACGGCACCGAGCTGCGATTCGAGCTGCGCCAGCTCGGCGCCGATGGCCGCCAGCCGCTGCTGGGCTTCGCCTCGTGCCATGCCGGCCTCGGCCAGCCGCACCAGGCGATCGGCCTGAGCGATCCGCCGCTCGGCCAACTGAAGCCCGCTTTGCGCCAGTTCGACCGCCGCGCGCGCCGCGTCGA
>JAGFJK010000279.1 GCA_024102795.1 Pirellulaceae bacterium | reverse complement strand
CGAGGCCTTGCCGCCCGCCGGACTCTGCTCGCGATGCGTGCCGTG
Source organism: Pirellulaceae bacterium (assembly GCA_024102795.1). Taxonomy (GTDB): domain Bacteria; phylum Planctomycetota; class Planctomycetia; order Pirellulales; family Pirellulaceae; genus JAGFJK01. Next base: position 7,471 of record JAGFJK010000279.1, on the reverse strand, counting down.
CAGGTGCACCGTATCGGCCGCGCTGCCGGCGCTCAGCACCACGGTTTCCAGCGAGCGGTACTGGACCGGGGCGATTCCGGCGCGCTGGAAGGTTGTCGTGTCGATCGGCCACTGGACGCCCGTCACCAGTTCGCGGAAGCCCGTCACGGCGTTGCTGATCTGGTACGTTTGGCCCGTCGCATTCGCCTGGTCGTTAAAGAACAGCTCGTCGTCCGCGTCCGGTCCGTTGCCTTCGATCAACAGTGCACCAAGCAGATCGTCCAGCGTACCCGTGCTCTCCTGTCCGGCGACGGTGCCCAGGTAGACCTTGTCGAAACCGCCGCCAGTTTGCACCGTGACGCTCAGGTCCGAACTGGTTTCGGGGACATAGAACGTATCGGCCTGCACGCCCAGTTTGATGACAATGGCGTCCATGGTGGCGAAGGTCAGCGCGCCGCTGGCGGGCATGTCGAGGCCCGTCAGCGTGGCTCCTCGATACATGCCCGTGTTGGCGTTGTCGTCGCCCGAATCGTCGGCAACCACCGTATCCGTCCCGGTATCGCCGTGCACGTTCAAGCGACCGAACAGGAAGTCGACGCGGCCCGTGTCGTTGGGATACAGGCCGGTCGACGTGGAGCTGACGGTCAGCGTGTCGTCGCCCTGGCCGCCGTGGACATTGGTCGTCGCGTAGTCGTTGACGCTGTCGATGGCCAGCGTGTCGTCGCCCGCGCCCAGCAGGACGTTGACGGTTTCCACGGTGCTGTGGAACGCATCGACGCCGTTGGTCGTGGTGCGAGTGGCGAAGTAGATCGCCGCGGGATAGTCGGCTCCCAGGTTGTTGTCGTAGCCGGCGCCGAACCGTTCGTGCGTGCTGAACAGGGCGTTGGTGCCCATTTCGAGCCCCGCGACGCTGATGGCGGACACCTGATCGGGATCGACGCCGGTGGTGGCGTCAGCGGGCGCGGTGGCGTTGCCGCGCACGTTCAGCGTGTCCTGGCCGGCGCCGCCGTCAAAGGTCACGATGCCGCTGATACCGGCCAGCGAATTGGCCTGGTCGTGCACTTGAAGCGTATCGTTACCTTCGCGGCCACCGATTTCGGCCACCAGGCGGGGACCCGCGCCGCGGACCTGGAACGCATCGGCCGCGCTGCCCAGGCCGACCATCAGGAACGCCGACTGGCCGTCGGGGATCACCACGTCGATGGACGCGGGCATTCCCAGGCCGCTCAGCGAATCGACCTGGCTCGTGGCATCGTAATCCAGCGTGCCGGTCAACGCGGCGTGGCTGCCCGACGAATCGGCGAAGATGACGTCGCGCGTGCCTTGATTGCCGCCATCGCCGGTCCGAATGGTCACCGGGGCGCGCACGTCGGTCAACACGCCATCCAGCAGGTCGAAGGGATCGACGTTGGTGTCATCGAAGAATCCCTGGGCGGAAAACACGGACTTGGCGGCGTTGCTTGACAGATAGTACCGGTCCGCTCCGACGCCCCCGTCGATCGTCATCGCGTTGATCACGGCCTGCACGAAGAAGCGATCGCTGCCGTCATTGCCCAGCAAGGTGGTCGTGCCGCCGGCGTTGATTCCGGCGGTGCCGAGGATCTGGATGAAGTCCAGGTCGTTGCCGCCCATGACTTGCACTTCGTCGGCCTGCACGTCGCCCAGGATCGTGATCGTGGTGCCTGGATCGCCCTCGCCCGTTGGCGATTGGGCGCCCTGGAAGTCGCCGCGAATCACGGCCAGACTGTCGGCGACGATCAGCGTGCCGGCGGGCAGCAGCACGTCGTCGCCCGCGTCGATCAGCACCGTGCCGCCAACGGCCGAGACCAATCCGCTGGCAATCGCCTGGCCTAGCTGCGTCGTGCCGCCCGCCAGCAGCAGGAAGTCTTCCGGCAGCGGAGTCGAGGTTCCCTCGATGGCGGCCAGAGAATCGAGTACGTACAGGGCCACGTCGCCGCTTGCCGATTCCACAAGCAACACGTTCAGCCGTGCGTTGACCTGCCGCAGATGGATGCTGTCGGGTGCGACGGCGTACAACCGTCCTTCCCTCGGCACGCCCGTCGTGATCTCGCGCAGGTGATGCTGCTGGAAGCTGCCGGCGCCGTAGATCTCGACCGGGTTGTCCGCCGTGCCGATGCCACCGCCACGAACGATCAGGTCGATGTCCGTGCCCTGCACGTCCGCCAGGTCGCCTGGGAATTCGACAATGCCATCCAGGATCGATCCGGAAACGGTTTGCAGCACGACGTCGTCGTGATCGGACGAAACGCCGTCCAGAATCAGGTCGCCCTGGGTTTCCGTCAGATAGACGCCGTCGCGGGCAATGACTCGGACGACGCCGCTGGCATGGTTCGAAGAATTGATTTCGAAAAAGTCACTCAGCGATCCCAGCCCGGCCGTCATTTCCAGCGTGACGCTGTTGCCGATCACGTGGGGCGTGGTGTCGCTGGCCGGAGCCAACGAAAGAATCGTGGTTGCCGGTTCGTTCACGACCGGACCGCACGTTTCGTGGCCGCCCAGCGGAAACTGCGTCGGTCCGTTGCAGGCGAACAGCGTCACGTCGTCCGCCGTGGAGACAATATCACCGAACCGCAGGTCGCCGCGCACTTCGCGAATCGTGAGAGAGCCGTTGGTTCGAGCGTCGATCTGACCGTCGGCGGCCACGTCCGTGTTGGCCTGGAAGCTGACCCTGGCGTCGGTGGGCAGCCAGTGCGCGGCGAAGATGCGGATATCGTCGCCCTCGATGTTGTCGAACGTGAACGTGGCGGGTACTTCGACCGACTGGGCGAAATCGGGGAACACGCGCACATCCAGATCGGGACTGACCGGCATCTCCGGATCGGGACGGAATTTCTCCACGTAGTCGGCCGTCAGATTCTCCTGGGTCACGGTCACGCGGATTCCGCCGGCCTTACCGAGCGGCGTGTTCTGTTGCAACCCGGACTGGAGCAGCAGGTCGACATCGCCGCCCGCGATGATGGACTGCGAGCCGAACGCCGTGGCGGGACTACCCGCGCCGCGTTCGACCCCTTGCAGATCCAAGTACAGCTCCTGGCCGGCCCGCGCTTCCAGGTCGGTGGGCGCCCCACCCGCATAAACCAGTTGCACGGCCAACCGGTTCGCCGCCGTACCGAGCGCCGCCGCGGCATCGACGGCCAGCGTATGGCTGCGGACCAGGCCGGCGGGCGTTCCCAGGATTCCACCGCCCGTATTGAGGATCGTCGTGCGGCCGATCGGGTTGTCGATCACGCCATCGATCAGCACATCGGCCGCGCCGTCGTTGCGAATCACGACGTCGGTTGGCTCCACCCGGCTGCTCACGTTGAATTCCAAGGTGACTTCCTCGGAATCGAGTTCGACGGTGGGTCGAGCGTTCGGGTTGGCGAGCTGCATGTCGTGGAGGATCAACTGCCGGTCGCCCAGGTGCTCGATGGTGACCGACTTGTAGTTGGCCGCCGAGCTGACGGTACCTCCCATGCCTTGGATGCTGCCGGCGGGCGCTTCCTGGTCGTCGTGCATCGCCACCGTGTTGGTCGCGAAGCGGACGCTGCCGGCGTCGTCGTCGTTCAGGATCGGATCGACGGAGATGACCGCGGCGGTGATCACGGCACCTTGCCCCTGGCCGCCGTTGACCGTGACGTTCTCCGCCCGGACCACGCGGCCGTTGGCATCGACCAGCAGATCGGGGCTGGGACCGGCCAGCAGCACGACGTTGCCTTGCCAGAGGATTCGCCGAGCCGCATTCAGTTCGCCCTCTTCGTTCTCGCTTTCGTGGCCCAGGAACGCGACGTCGGCACGAGCCGAGCGGTTGTAGAGCAGGATGTCCTGTTCGGCTTCGACCAGCAGGTCGCGGGCGGCGACCGTGGCGCCCAGCGCGGCTTCGACTCGCGATGTGGTCTGGTAGTCGATCGTGGACGTGGCGCTCGCGCCGCCCACACCGCAATCGCAGTCCGCGTCCGTCGTGGACATGACGCTCATCATGTCGTGAGCGGCGCGGATCAGCACGTCGTCGCCGGTGATGGTGGAGCCGCCCTGGAGCCGAACGAGGGCCGTATCCTGCAGCTTCAGCGGCGCGTCGGCGCTGGCGCCCGCGCCCAGCGCGTTCGCTTCACCGTTGGCCGTGGCGCGGACGTGGGCTTCGGACGTGCGAGCAACCACTTCGACGCGGTTGCCTTTGAGTTGTGCTTGCGCGCCGATCGTGGTGCGAGCGCCGTCGTTTGCGCCGCCCAGTCCAATGTCGGCGGTGGCCGCGGCGCCGCCGACCAGTCCGGAGACGTCGACGTTGGTCCGCGCGTCGACGTCCAGTTCCGTGATCGCGCGAGCGAGCAGCTCGTCGCCCGCTTCCAGCGTCGCGCCGGTTCCCACGTTCACGTGCGAGGCATGGCCCAACGTGGCCTTGGCCGTGCCGTCGCCCACGTCGACCAGGCCTCCGCCGTTGGTATCGGCCAGAATCGAGGCGTTCAAGGAAAGCAGGGAGGCGACGCGCAGATCGTCCTCGGCCAGCAGCCGCGCTGCGTCACCGATCGTGACCGTTACCTGCTGGTTCATGGTGACCTCGGCCTTGGCGATGCCGACCGATACGACTCCGCCGCCGCTGTTGGCGGACGAGGCGGTGGTGTGGCCCCAGTTGTTGGCCTCGACAATCAGGTCATCGCCCCGCAAGTCGCCGCGCGGGGCGACGGTCGTTGTGACGATCGGGCTGGAAATGGCCTTGGTCGTGGCGCCGCTGACGCGGATCAAGCCGCCGCTCGTCCCGCTGGCCGCCGAAGTGACGATGCCGTCGCCCGTGGGCGCGAACGACAGGGCGCGAGCGCCGCCGACGCCGTCCAGTCGCTGCGTGCCGCCGCCGTCCGCCGTGATGTCCAGAACCAGAAACTGTTGCCCATTGCCCGCGTTGGTCAGGTCGAGACCCTCGGTGCCGACGCGGTTGCTTCCGGTCAGAACCGCGCCGCTGACCGGATCGAGCGGGTTGAGCGCGACGATCATCGAACCGGCCGGGTCGCTGGCCAGTTGGAAGCCGCCCGCTGTCACATTGGCGACGTAATAAGTGGTGCCATCCACCAGTCCGCCGATCGGCTGATCGGCCACTTTGCGCAGGTCGTGTTGATGGAACTTGTCGGACGAGGCCGTGGACGGCACGAGATCGATGGCGGTGGGCGGCGTCGGAGGCACGGGCGGAGTGCCCGTGGGATTGCCTGGATCGCCGAGTGCCTCGGCGCGGGTTCGCGCCAGCTTGATCACATCGGGCGTGGCCGAGTCGAAGATCACGAAGTACCGTTGCCCGCTGACCAGACCGCCGATCACGCTGTTGCTGGCTGTGTAGATCACCTCGTCGCCCGCCGCCAGACCGTGGCCGTCGCCGACGCGAAGCGTGTCCTCGGCGGCCGCCACGTTCCCCACGGTAAACTCGAATCCCGCCGGCTGGTGATAGGTCACGGCTTGACCCGCGGCAAAGCCGTGAGCCGGGATCGCAATCGTGTTGCCCGTGACGTTCGCGCCGCTGAAATTCTGGGCGGGGGCCGGCAACTGATTGGGATCGAGCAGCTTGATGGTCGTGGCATCCACTCGGACGACCTGGTAGGTCGCGCCGACGGCGAGGCCGCCGATCGAGGCCGCGTCGTCCGCGGGCCGATAGATCACGCGATCGCCGCTGGCAAGATTGTGGGCGAAGGGGAAACGGATCTCGTCGCTCGCCAGATCGACTTGCGAGTTCATGCCGCCGGTAATGAAGGTCGCCCCGAACTGCAGCGTCGTGTCGCCGGTGACGATCACGCCGTACTGCCGGTTGTCGGTCAGTCCACCCACGACCGTGTTGCCGTTGGCCAGGTACGTCACCGTGTCGCCCGACAGCAGGGCGTGGCGCGCGGCCAACGTGATCGTATCCGTGCCGGGATCGACGGTGGCGGCCGCGTCGAAGGTGCCATCGGAAACGGGATCGGCGGCCGTCGCACTGCCGTGGGCGGAGCTGACCGTGAGCGTGGCCCCCGCGACGATCAGCGAGTCGGCGGCGATTTCGGTCATCACCACCGGAGTGGAACTGGCGGCCGCGTCCAGGTCGGTGACGGCCACCAGGCCACCGGTGTTGCTGCGCGAAGAAGCGTCGGAGTCGGTCGTGGCCTTGGATCGAATGGAGATCTCGCCGCTGGCGCGCAGGTTGCCTCCGGCCTTGGCCGAAATGCTCGGCGAAGCGTTGGCGACCACGTTCGATTTGTCGACCGACACGAGCCCGCCGCCGCTGGCCTCGGCGCCGGCGGCCGCGTAATCGATCGCGTCGGCCAGCACGACGATCGTGCTGGCGCCGGGCAAACCGTCGCCCGAGGTGACGTTACCGAGCAGTTCCGCGGTGGTCTGGCCGGTGACGATGGCTTCGGGTCGGCTGAGGGAAGCTTGAATGACGCCGCCGGCAACGCTGCGGGTGCGGGCGTCGGCCTGGCTGTTCGACACGGCTTCCACGGCCACCTTGCCCTGCGGGGCGCGGAGCGTGGCGCCTTGGCCGACGGCGGCCCGCGTCGAGGTTTCCAGTTTGGAGATGACATTCAAGTTCGTGATGCCCACCAGTCCGACGGCCGCTCCATCCACGGTTGGCCGGGCGGCGGAAGTCGAAACAGCTCGGACGATCACGTCGCCGCTGCTGGCTTGCAGCGTGCCGCCGTCGATTTCCGCGGTTGTCGAACCGCGGATTTCCGCCACGGCCTTCGCGCCGGCGCCGGCCGCTCCGAGTCCCACCGACAGCGCGGCCACGGCGCCGCGAGTCGTAGTGGTCGGCGTGGACTGGGCGGTCACCGAGAGGTCGCCGCTGCTGACGGTGAGCACGGCGTCGTCGATCCGAGCCGACACCTGGTCGTTCATCACGTTGCGACTTTCCGCCAGGCCGATCGCCACGCCGACCAGCCCGGCGGCCAGCGACGCGGAAGCAACCTCGGACGAGATGGTCGTGACGTCGCTGGCGGAAATCGACACCGCGCCGTGAGACACGGCCGCCGGCACGTGTTCCAAGTAGGCGGTCACGGTGCTGTTCAGTTCGTTCAGCGCGGTGGTGGAGCCGCCGCTGATGGCCACGCCGGCCGGCGCCAAGGCGGCCGCCGCGGCGACGGACACGGTCCGGGCCGTGATCGTCGCCTCTTCGTCCGCCGTGATCGAGATGCCACCCGCCGTGGTCGTCACGCTGCCGGCGTTGGCCAGGTACGCCGAAACGTTGTTGCGAATCACGTTGGTGGCCTCGGCCACACCCACGGAAAGTGCCACTGCCGCTCCGCCGGACAACGAAGCCGCCAGCGAGACGGCGCCGGTGTCCGCCTGGATGGTCGAAGTGTCCTCGGCATGCATCCGCAGACTGGCCGCGGTGATCCCCTGGTCGCGGTCGCCGTCGATCGAGGCGCGCACATCGGCGGCCAGCGTATTTTCTGAACGCACGCCGACGCCGCTGCCCGCGAAGCCGGCGGCGCCGCCCGCGGCGATCGCGGCGGAGCCGCCCAGGACCGTGGCCTCGATC
>JAGFJK010000218.1 GCA_024102795.1 Pirellulaceae bacterium | reverse complement strand
GTTTGGATTCGTCAGTCGCTGGTTCGGCCGGCTTGGGCTCGGCCGGTTCCGGCTGGTCGGGCGTGGGCCGGGTCGCTTCCGGCTCGGTGCCAAACGGCAGGTCCAGCGTGGGTCGTTCGGGCAGCGGGTCGATCAGGGGCCGGTCGGGCATCGTGTTCGAGCCAACTCGCGGCGCGCCGCCCAGCCCGCTGGGGTCGCTGAACATGCCGGGATCGCCGCCCAGCGGAGGCGAGGGCAGTTCCTGGTTGGCGAGCCACAGATACCAGTTCTCCTGGTCCGTGCTGGACTGACTGAGATTCTCCAGCAGCGCCAGGCGTTTGGCGGCGACCTGGCCAATCGCCGTTTTGGCGGCATCCTGGGCAAGCTGCTTGTAGCTCTGCCGGGCTTCATCCAGATATTTCTGGTTGTTGCTCTCGTTGCGCGTCAGGATGCTCAGACACTCGCTGGCCTGGGCCAGCCCCAGCAGCGCTCGCTGCCGCAGCATGGCATCTTGCGCCGCCTGCTCGATCACCGCCCGGTAGGCCTTGGCGGCGGCTTCCAGGTCTTCGGCGGCCGCGTCGCGGTCCTGGTACATCTGCGAGCTGCCGCTGGCCAGCTTGATGTCGGCCAGCGACTGGCGAGCCCAGAGGCCGGCCACGGTACCTTGATTCGACTCGGCCACTCGATCCAGTTGCTTGGCGTCCCGCTGGCCGAACGCCGCCAGGAAGGCGGCCCAGGAGTTGCCCAGGCGCGAGGTCTGGCTGCTGGTAATGATCAGGTACCCAAACAGGGCCGCCAGCAGCAGCAGGCCGACCGCGACGATCGACTTGAAGTAGGGTTGGATCCCTTCCAGATTCCTGCCCAGCCAGTCGGCCAACTGGTTCGTCTGCAATTCATGGCGTCGTTCGGTTTTCATGGGAGCCGATCTGAAACAAGGGTGGGAACCGGGACCGTCCGTGTGTGGCTGGCGGGGCCTGCACCTGGGGATTTATCCCCGCAAGCATCGCGCAAGTATAGGGCTGGTCGGCGATTACCGTCAAGGTCGGCAAGCCGCGGCCAGTCCCCCTTCCGGTTCGCCGCGGGCCGGGCTACGATCGACCGGATGCCCGCCGACCTGAATCCCGCGCAGCGTCATGCCGTCACCACCCTGCGTGGTCCGCTGCTGGTGCTGGCCGGCGCCGGCACGGGCAAGACCCGCGTGGTGACGTATCGCGTGGCCGAACTAATCCGCACGGGGACGCCGCCCGAACGGATTCTGGCGGTGACGTTCACCAACAAGGCGGCAGCCGAGATGCAGCAGCGGATCGGCAAGCAGCTTGGCAAACGTCTCACTCAGCGGCCGCGGACTTGCACGTTTCATTCCCACTGCGTGCAGGTGCTCCGCCGGCACGCGGAGAAGCTCGGCTTGCCGGCCCGGTTCACGATCTGCGACTGGTCGGACCAGATCACGATCGCCCGCGGCGTGCTGCGGGACATCCGCGTGTCGGACACGGCGCTCAAGCCCCAGGACTTGCTGAGCCAGATCAGTCGCTGGAAGTGCCACGGTCGGACGCCGGCCGACGCGGCCGCGCAAGCCGCCCAGGACAAGGAACACCTGGCGGCGGCCGGCTACCGCCGCTACCAGCAGGCGATGCGGAACGCCGGCGCGGTCGATTTCGACGACCTGCTGATGTACACCGAGGAACTGTTCTCGCGGTTTCCCGTCACTCGCCGGGAAGAGGCCGAGCTGTTCGACCATCTGCTGGTGGACGAGTACCAGGACACCAACGGCAGCCAGTACCGGATCGTCAAGGCGCTGGCCCGCGACCATCGGAACCTGTGCGTGGTGGGCGACGACGACCAGTCGATTTACGGCTGGCGAGGCGCCGAGGTGGAGCACATCCTGCACTTCACGCGCGACTGGCCCGATGCGGTGGTCGTGCGATTGGAGGAGAACTACCGCAGCACGGCCGCCATCCTGGAACAGGCCAACCGCCTGATTGCCTTCAACAAGACGCGGCATGCCAAGACGCTGCAACCCGCCCGGCCCGGCGGCGAGAAGCCGCGGATTCTGCAGTTCAAGTCCGAAACCGAGGAAGCCCAAGGCGTGGTGGAGGAGATCGCCCGGCTGGTGGGCAAACCCGAATGGGATCCGCGGGACTTCGCCATCCTGTTCCGCACCAACGAGCAGCCGCGGGCGTTCGAGACCGAATTGCGGCGGGCCAAACTGCCGTACGTCCTGCTGGGCAGCACGTCGTTCTTCGACCGCAAGGAAGTCCGCGACATGCTGGCCCTGCTGCGGCTGGCCGACCATCCGCGGGACGAGCTCCACCTGCGGCGGATCATCAACACGCCGCCGCGGGGACTGGGACCCAAGACGGTGGAGCGGTTGTTGGAGACCGCCGCCAGCAGCCGGCAACCGTTGTGGAACGTGTTGGCGGAGCAGGCGGCGGGCCTCGACCTGCCGTCGGCGGCCCAGCACGGCATCCGGGAACTGGTTCGCGTGCTCCGCCAGTTTCAGGCCCAGTTTCACCAGGCGGCTGGCGGGCGCGGCAGCCTGGCGACGCTGGCTCGTCAACTGATCGAGCAGATCGGTTACGAGGCCGAGATCCGCCGGCTGTACGACAGCCCCGAGGAGCAGGCCACGCGCTGGGCGTCGGTCGAAGAGGTGGTCAACGCCCTGGCCGCCTACGAACAAAACGCCGAGTCGCCGCGGCTGACCGCGTTTCTGGATGACCTGGCCCTGAGCACGCGGGACTTCGACAACGACAAGGAGAATCAGTTGCGCCGCAACGCGGTCGCCCTGCTGACCGTCCATAGCGCCAAGGGGCTGGAGTTCCCGCACGTCTACCTGGTGGGCATGGAAGAGGGCATTTTGCCTCACCGCCGCAGCGTGGAGCTGGAGGGCGCGGCGATCGACGAGGAACGCCGCCTGTGCTACGTCGGGATCACGCGGGCCCAGGAGCGGCTGACCTACACGCTGGCCCGCACGCGCATGAAGTGGGGCAAGCCGCGCGAGACCTACGCCAGCCGCTTTCTGTACGAGATCATCGGGCGGCCCGACGACGCCCCGGCCCTGGCTGGCCACATGGATGGGCCTCCACCCGGCCGCGCGGCCGCGCTCAAGCGGCGGCCGGGATCGCAAGGTCGGCGGTAAAGCCAAGACGGCCGCGGTGCCGGGACCCGGCAAGTTACAAGTCGCCGTGTCGTTTCACCCTGGCGTGTGGTACGATCGGGCACCGGATTGGTTGCGACGCGGATTGCCGCAAGTATCATGCATTACAGGTCAAAGCGGCTGCGTACTTCCGGTCACAGCAAGCACTGGGGGGAATCCAGATGAGCCAGGCCGGCAGCGTGCAGTTGTTCACACCTCAGACGGTGTTCCGCGATCTGGCGGCCGGTCTGGTGGTGTTTCTGGTCGCACTGCCGCTTTGCCTGGGCGTGGCCCTGGCGTCGGATGCGCCGTTGTCCGCCGGCCTGATGGCCGGTGTGGTTGGCGGGATCCTGGTCGGATTGGTCAGCCGGTCTCACACCAGCGTCAGCGGACCGGCGGCCGGCTTGACGGCGATCGTGGCCAGCCAGATCGCCAAGCTGGGTTCGTTCGAAGCGTTCTTGCTGGCGGTCGTCTTCGCCGGCGTGATCCAGATTGGGCTGGGCGTGGCGCGGGCCGGGTTCATCGCCGCGTTCTTTCCCTCCAGCGTCATCAAGGGCCTGCTGGCGGCGATCGGCGTGATCTTGATCCTGAAGCAGTTCCCGCACTTGCTGGGACGCGACACCGATCCCGAAGGCGAAATGGCCTTCCAGCAACCGGACCACGAGACGACGTTCTCCGAGCTGGGCGAGGCGTTGTGGCACATCCACCCCGGCGCCCTGGCCGTGGGGCTGTTCTCGATCGTCTTCCTCGTCCTCTGGGACCGGATCAAACCTCTCAAGAAATCACCGGTCCCCGCGCCGCTGCTGGTGGTCCTGTGTGGTGTGGCCGGCACGTTCCTCTCGCAACGGCTCGGCGGCTTCTGGCTGATCGAACCCAGTCACCTGGTGCAAGTGCCGTTGGCGGAGGACCTGGAGGGTTTCAGGCAGTTTCTCCGCTGGCCCGCCTTCGACCAGGTACTGAACCCGGCGATTTACATGGCGGCCGTCACCATAGCCGTCGTCGCCTCGCTGGAAACCCTGCTCAACCTGGAAGCGGTCGACAAACTGGATCCTCAGCAGCGGAAGTCGCCCCCCAGCCGCGAGCTGTTCGCGCAAGGAGTGGGCAATGTGGCCTGCGGTCTGCTGGGCGGTCTGCCGGTGACCAGCGTCATCGTCCGCAGCTCGGTCAACATTTCCGCCGGCGGCAGGACCAAGCTGGCGACCATCGTTCACGGTGTGCTGGTGATAGTTTGCGTGGCCCTGGTGCCGCAGTGGTTGAACCTGATCCCCCTGTCCTGTCTGGCCGCGATCCTGATGGTGACCGGCTTCAAACTGGCCAGTCCCAAGCTGGTCCGGCAGATGTGGAAGGAGGGACGCAACCAGTTCTTGCCGTTTGTGGTGACCGTGGTCGCCATCGTGCTGACCGACCTGCTGATCGGCATTCTGATCGGCCTGGCGATCTCGCTGGGCTTCATCCTGCACAGCAACTTCCGGCGGCCGCTGCGGCGGATCGTGGAAAAGCACGCCTCGGGCGAAGTCCTGCGGATTGAGCTGTCCAACCAGGTCAGCTTTCTCAACCGGGCCGTGCTGCAAAAGACGCTGGCCAGCGTGCCCCGCGGCGGCCACGTGCTGCTGGACGCGCGGAACACCGATTATATCGATCCCGACATCCTGGACCTGATCGCCGACTTCCGCCAGAACGGCGCTCCGGCCCACCAGGTCGAAGTCAGCCTGGTCGGTTTCAAGGACCGCTACCAGATGGAGGATGCGATTCAGTATGTCGACTACAGCACGCGAGACTTACAGGAATCGCTCACGCCCGACGCCGTGCTGCGGATCCTCAAGGAGGGCCATCAGCGGTTCCGCGAGGGCCACACGCTGATGCGCAACCTGGCCCGCCAGCGCGACGGTACCGCCGGGGGCCAGTTCCCGATGGCCGTGGTGCTGAGTTGCATCGATTCGCGCTGTCCGGTGGAGTTTATCTTTGATGTCGGGCTGGGCGACATCTTTACGATTCGCGTCGCTGGCAACGTGGCCAAGAACAAGGTACTCGGCAGCATGGAGTACGGCTGTGCCGTGGCGGGCGCCAAGCTGGTGCTGGTCGTGGGCCACACGCGGTGCGGCGCCGTCCGGGCGGCGGTCGACCTGGGCATCTCGGGCCAAGACCCGCTGTCGGCCACCGGCTGCGATCACCTGGAGACGCTGATCAGCGAGATCCAGTTGTCGATCGAACCGAGCGAACTGCGGCGATTGCGGTCGGAACCCAAGGAGCAGCGGGAACGCTACACGGACGAAGTGGCCCGCCGCAACGTGCACCACACTTTGCGGGTGATCCGCGAGCAGAGCCGGGTTCTGGACAGGCTGGCCAGACAGGGCAAGATCCGCATCGTGGGCGCCCTGTACGACGTGTGCACGGGCGACGTGGATTTCTTCGAATAAGGTCCGACGGGACCTGGAGACCGGGTCGGGCTGGATCCTGGCGATGGCGTCGGGGGGCTGCCTTTTTTGGCCCGATTGCACTTCCCGCTCTTGCCCACTCTCCGCTAAGCTACGCATCCGCTCGTGGTTCATCATGTTGCGCTGCGCGCCGCCGGCCTGGGAGGCTGGCGTGCCGCGAGGCGAGGGCAGGGAGGTACTCATGCCGAGCGATCAGGTGCGGTTCATCCACGCCTCGGACTTTCAACTCGAGCGACCGCTCCGCGGCCTGCCGCAGGTGCCGGACGAACTGCGGGATCGGCTGGTGGACGCGCCTCGCCTGGCCGCTCAGCGGGTCTTCGAAGCGGCCCTGCTGGAGGAGGTCGATTTTGTCGTCCTGGCGGGCAACATCATCGATCCCCGGACTGCCGATCCGCGAGGGATGGCGTTTCTGCTGGAGCAGTTCGAGTTGCTACGCGAGCAGAAGATCGCCGTGTACTGGGCCGGGGGCGAGCTGGATCGGCCGGAGCGGTGGCCGGAAGCGGTCGGCTTGCCGGACAACGTCCACGTGTTCGCGGCGGATCGTGTGGAAGAGGTTTCGCATTCGCGGGACGACCGGCCGCTGGCCACGCTGATGGGCACCAGTCTGCGGCAGTTCCGGTCCACGGACTTTCGCTGCGAGCAGCCAGCCGCATGGACGATGGCCGTGGCCTGCGGGCCGCTGGAGGCGGCGGCGATCGAGCATTCGCGGATCGACTACTGGGCCCTGGGAGGCCGGCGCGAACGGCAGGTGGTCGGCACGTCGCCGAGCGGGGCGCAGTATTGCGGCAGTCCGCAGGGCGGGCACCCTGGCGAGTTGGGCCCGCATGGTTGCCTGCTGGTGCGTGGCGGGGATGGCGGTCGGCCGCACGTGCAGTTCGTGGCCACCGACGCGGTCCGCTGGCACTCGGTCCGCCTGAGCGTGGGCGACCTGGCCTCGCGCGACGACCTGCAGTCGCTGCTGGTGGAGCGGATTCGCGGGCTGGCCAGCGACTCGGCCGACCAGCCGCTGCTGGTCTGCTGTGAGGTGGAAGCCACGGGCCGGCTGGGCGCCCGGCTGCGGCAGGAAGGCCTGGCGGACGAGATCCTGACCTGGCTTCGCAAGACGCTGCTGAAGTCGTCGCCGCCCATCTGGACGGTGTCGCTGCAAGCGCCCTTCACCGCGGAAATTCCGGCCGACTGGAAGGAAGAGGATACCATTCTGGGCGACTATCTGCGGGCCGTGGACGGCCACCGCCAAGATCGTCGCCAGGCGCTGGACGTGCGGATGTTCCTGTCGCCGGCGGCGACCGGCACGCCGCTGGAAACGATGCTGCTGCTGCCGGACGGCGAGTCGCGCGAGCATGTCCTGCAACGGGCGGCCGAACTGGGTGCCGATCTGTTGCGTGGCGATCACGTTTGATCTGGGAGGAGGCCTGCGACGTGAGGATACAAGACGTCCTGGTCGATGGATTCGGAATCTGGCATGACCTGCCCGTGGAGGGTCTGGCCGAGCGGATGACGGTCTTTTACGGCCGCAACGAGGCGGGCAAGACGACCCTGATGCAGTTCCTGCGGACCGTGCTCTACGGATTCTCGCTGGAACGGCGGGCCCGCTATCTGCCACCGGTCCACGGCGGTACGCCCGGCGGAACCTTGCGGGTGGTGGTGCCGGGCGGTGTGTTCGACATCCGCCGCTTCGGTTCGGCCAGCGAAGATCCGGCCGACCTGGGTCAGGTGACCGTCCACTCGCACAACGGCCAGCGGCACGGCTCGCAGGTGCTGACCACGCTGCTGAGCGGCATCGACGAGTCGATTTTCAACAACGTGTTCGCCTTCGGGCTGCGCGAAGTCCAGGAGCTGGGCACGCTGGACGACACGGACGCGGCCGAGCAGTTGTACAATCTGACCAGCGGCCTGGACCGGGTCTCGCTGGTGGACGTCATGCGGCAGCTCGAAGCGGCCCGCTCGAAGCTTCTCCCCCGCGACGACGAATCGGGCGAGTTGCCCGATCTGCTGGCCCGCCGGCAGCGGCTGCGGCGCGAACTGGAGCAACTGGCCACGCGCCGCGAGCGGTTTGTCGACGTGGCCGCCGAACGCAGCCGGCTGCAACGCGAGGTGGGCGAGCTGGAACAGCGCGTGGCCCGGCTGCTGCAGGAATCGAAGTCGGTCGAGCTGGCGTTGCGGATCAGCGACACCTGGTCGAAGCGCCGCGAGCTGGACGAGCAGTTGGCCAAGATCGGCGCGGCGATCGACCTGCCCGATAACGCCATCGAGCTGCTGGACGAATTGAATACCAAGATCGGCGACACCCGCCGCAAGCTGGAGCAGCTCAAGCAGCAGCGGTTCCAGATCCGGCAGGAAGCGGCCATTCAGCCGATCAACCGCAAGCTCTGGTCCCACGCGGCGCGGATCGAGGCGTTGAGCGAACAGTCGGCCTGGATCACGGCGCTCGAAACCCAGATCCGGCAACTGGGCGGCGATGCCGCGCGGCTGGAGGCCGAACTGGGGCTGCAGCGCGACCTGGACGCGGGCGACTCGGACGGCCCGCGGCGAACGCAGATCGACGTCTCGCGCAACGCCCTCGGCACGCTGCGCGGTCCGGCCCGCACGCTGCGCGAGCAGCTGCGGCAGCTCAAGCAGGTCCGCGCCGAACGCGAGGCCCGCCGCCAGGAGGCCGCGGAACTGGCCCGGCAGTTGGAACTAGCGCTGACCGACTTCGGCCACGGCGATTTGCAGCGCGCCATGCAGGAAGCGGGCGAGCAGGTGGCGCGGATGCGGCGCCGCATACAACTCGAAGAACGCCTCGACAAGATGACCCGCCACCGGGCCGAACTGGAGGAAGAACACGGCCAGTTGATGGAGGAGCAGATCCTGCCGGTCAACGTCCTGGCCTGGCTGGGAGTGCCGTTCGTGCTGGGCATCGCCCTGATCCTGGGCGGGCTGTTCTGGTCGGTCTCGGCCGCCCTGGGCTGGCCGATCGCCATCCTGGGACTCGGCGGTCTGGCCGTGGCCGTGATCATGAAAATGACCCTGGAACGCTCGGCCAGCCGCGAGCTGGACGAGTGCCAGGAGCAGCTCGAACAGTTGAACAAGCAGTACCAGCAGGCTCGCCAGCAGCGCGACGAGCTGGACGCCCAGTTGCCCGCCGGCGGCGGCCCGCTGGACGCTCGGCTGCACGACGCCGAATCCCGCGTGGCGGCCCTGGAAGACCTGCTGCCGCTGGACGCCAAACGCCAGGCGATCGAACAGCGCAGCGCGGCCGCGCAGCACCGGGCGACGCAACTGGCCGAGTCGCTCAAGCAGGCTCGCCAGCGCTGGCAGGCCGCCCTCCGCAGCGTGCAACTGCCCGAAAACATGTCGCCCCAGGATATCCGTGAACTGGCCGAAGGCAGCGAGCAGGCGTCGCAGGTCCGGCGGCAGTTGCAGGCCCGCCGAGACGAACTGGCGTCGCGCCGCCGTGAACTGGACGCCCTGAATACGCGGATCACGCAACTGGCCGAGGAGGTCGAGCTGGATGCGGGCGGCGACGATCCGCAAACCCACCTGCGGCAGATGACGGCCGCGCTGGCCCATCAGCAGCAACTGTTCCAGCGCCGCAAAGTGCTCATGCAGCAGGACCGCGAGCTGCGCAAGGAAACGGCTCGCAACGCGCAGGAGCTGCGCAAGCTGGGCGATCGCCGCGAGCGGTTGCTGGGACGCGCCGGCGCCCAGGATGACCGCGGTTTTCGGAACCTGGCCACGCGCGAACTCCGCCGCCGCAAGCTGACGGCCGCCCGCGACGAAGCCAACCGGACCATTGCCGCCGCCCTCCAGGGACGCCAGGACCAGGAGACGATCGCTCACGAACTGGAAACGCACCGCGACAGCTCGCTGAATTCCCGTTGGGAAATGCTCAAGAGCCAGTTGCAGGACGCCCAGCGGCGGCTGTCCCAATTGCATCAGCGGCGAGGCGAATGCATCCAGGAAATGCGGGCCATGGCCGAGGACAAGCGGGTCGCCGCCGTCCAACTGGATCTGGCCTGCGTCGAACACCAGTTGGAACAGGCGGTCGGCCGCTGGCGAGTGTTGGCGGTCGCGGGCGTGCTGCTGGAAGCGATCCGCAAGACCTACGAATCCGAACGTCAGCCGGAAACGCTGGCCGAGGCGTCGAAGTATCTGGCCCGCCTGACCGGCGGCCAATACGTCCGCATCTGGACGCCGCTGAGCAAGAACGTGTTGAAGGTGAACGACGAGCACGGCAACTCGTTGCCCGTCGAGGTGCTGAGCCGCGGCACGCGCGAAGCCGTGTTCGTCAGCCTCCGCCTGGCCCTCGTCGCCGCCTACGCCCGGCGGGGAGCTGTGCTGCCGCTGGTCCTGGACGACGTGATGGTCAATTTCGACGCCCAACGGCTCGAGGCCGCCGCCGAGGTGCTCCGCGATTTCGCCGACGCGGGACATCAACTGCTGATGTTCACCTGCCACGAGCACGTCGTCCGCGTCTTCCAGCGGTTGCAAGTCCCCGTGCGGCGGATCTCGCGGCACGGCGCCAGCGGCGAAATCGAGTCGCTGGAACGGGTGCCGGAAGTCGTCCCAGCGGAAACGGAGCCCGCCGCGGTCGTCGCGGCAGCCGAGCCGGCAGGCGCCGCGGTA
>JAGFJK010000217.1 GCA_024102795.1 Pirellulaceae bacterium | reverse complement strand
TTGTCGGCCGTGGCCGCCGCCAGCTCGCCCTTGTCGCCCCGCAGCGCCACGCCGGTCAGCGCCGCGGCCGCGGCGGGCAGTTCGTGCAACAGCTTGCCGTCGGCCGCATTCCAGAGTTTGAGTTTCTTATCCTCGCCGGCCGTGGCCAGCATGCCGCGATCGGCCGACAGTGCCAGGTCCCGTACGGGCCCCTCGGCGGCCACGACCAGGCGGCTGGCCGACAACATCCAGATGCGAGTTGACTTGTCCGCGCCGCCGCTGACCAGCGTGCCGCCGTCCGTTAACCAGGCCAGGTCCTCCACCGCTCCTTCATGGCCTGCCAACCTCTGCAGCGGACGGCCGCTGGCCACGTCCCAAACGGTCACGACCGGCGTGTCCAGCGCCACGGCCAGCCGGCTGCCATCGCCACTCAGCCGGACCGCTCGCACGGCCGCATCCTGAGTGAAACTTGCCTTCGGCGGCACCGGCTGCGCGACCGCCGCGGCTGGCACCGGCCAGAGATGCACCAGCTTGTCGAGCCCGCCGGCCGCGAGCAGTTTGCCGTCGGCCGAAAGCGACAGACCACTCACCGCGTCCGTCGCTCCGGCAAAGCTGGCGATCTGCTTGCCGTCGGCCGTTGTCCAGAGCCGCACCGACTTGTCCGCTCCACATGTCACCAGCATCGTCCCGGCCGGGACGAATGCGACGCGCCGCACCCCTCCCTGATGCCCGGCGATCAGTCGTTCCAGCGCCGGCGCGGCCGAATGCAGCGCGTGCGCCGCATCCATCGCCAGGATCGTGGCACCCGCGGCGGCAAACGCGGTTCCCTTCACCGGCTGGTCGCCCAGCCGGAACCGTTCCAGCGGCACACCCGCCGAAGACCACAGCCGGCAGCCGTCGGCCGAGCAGCTCAGCAGCCGTTGCCCGTCGCCGCTGAACGCCAGGTCCGTGGGCGCTTCGGCGTGCCCGGCCAGAACCGCCAGGCTGGCGCCGTTGGCCGCCGTCCACAGCTTGATCGTCTTGTCCGCCCCGGCGGAGGCCAGCATCGCGCCGTCCGCGGTCACGGTCACGCGAGACACGGCCGCTCCGTGATTGACCGCTCGGATCGCGGCTCCGTTGGCCGTGTTCCACAGCCGGGCCGTGCCGTCGGCCGAACCAGACAGCAGCGTGGCGCCTTGCACGGCCAGCGAAGTCACGGCCCCCGTGTGGCCGGCATAGCCCCGCAGCTCCTCGACCGTATCGAGCTTCCATTGCTTGAGCGAATTGTCGGCCGCGCCCGAAAACGCCGTCATGCCGTCGGCCGCCAGAGCGACCGCGGTCACGGCCGCGGCGTGGCCCTCGAACCGGGCCAGCTCCGGGAACTTCGGATCGGCCAGATTCCAGACGCGGACCGTCTTGTCGGCCGAACCCGAAATCAACCGCGTCTTGTCCGCGCTCCATGCCAGGCTGGTCACCGCGGCCTGATGGCCCAGCAGCGTCGCCTTGACCGTGCCTGTGGCCGTGTCGCGGAGCACAATCGCCGGTTGGCCTCCGGACTGGCCCGCCGCGGCGACCAGCGTTCCGTCGGCGCTGAACGCCACCGCTTCCACCGGCAGTGCCGTGCCGGCCAGCGACGTCGGCGCGGCGGGCAACTTCCAGACGCGAGCCGA
>JAGFJK010000215.1 GCA_024102795.1 Pirellulaceae bacterium | reverse complement strand
TCCGCTCGACCGTGACCAGGTTATTTTCATGCCGATGCTGGCTACCCTTATCCGCAAGCAGAAGTTGCCAATGGCGCCTTCGCTGTTCGGAAATATCAATCGCGTGGGACCTTGTCCTTCGCGGCCTGGGTGAATGGCGTGGTCCCAATCAGCCTCTAAGAGCCCCTCCCCAGCCCTCCCCGAAGCGGGGAGGGAGCCAGAGGGATCTCAAGGGGGGAGTGCTCACCGAAGCGGAGCTAGTCCCAAGTCTGTCTCGTTTGTCCCGCCAAACTCCCTCGGCAAAACAACATCAAAGCTTCACGACCTCGTAGCGCGGAGGGAGCCCGAGGGATATCACGCAGAACTTCCAGAATCGTCGGCAAGCAACCCCGATCCTTTACTGCAACCGATGCAAGCCTCGCTGCTGCCGCTGGGAGTTGAGCAACACGAGGGCCTGGGGTTCGAGTTTTAGCAACCGGATCAACTGCGAAGCGGTGACGCCGAGTCGTTCGGCGGCGGTTCGCGGTTCCCAACCGCTGGTTTCCAGCAGGTCCAGCGCTTCGGCCAGCAGTGCCGGGAAGTCGGGGTGTCGGGGGCTGATCGAGAGGCGGCCCGCGGCCGTGGCGCGTGTCCGCCACAGCGGGCTGGGCACCTGGTCGACGGCACGGACCGAGCGCACGCGCAGGGCCAGGTTCAGCCGCAACCGGCCGATCGCCACTTGCCGGTTCTCCTCCTGGCTTCGCCGCTCGGTCGCCTCGGCGCTGACTCCCGTGGGTTCATGGCGGATGCGGATCGCCGTTTCGACTTTGTTGCGGTGTTGTCCGCCGGGCCCGCTACGGCGGCCCCGTTCGATCTGGCAGGCGGCCAGCAGCGAATCGACCGGGGCTTCGGCCGGATGGCAACCCGTGGTGTGCGGCATGGGATCAGGACGGCGCCGTCAACGGATCTCCGTTGTCGGCGGCACTCAGGTCGAGCAGAAACGGGACGACGCGTTCGGCCCACTGGCGCGGATTCGGGTAGGAACTGGCGTGAGGTCCGAAGCAGCTTTCGAGCATCTGGGTGTGAATGATGCCGGGGTTCAACGGGATCGCGGCCAGGCCCGGCGGCAGCTCTTCGGCCAGGGCCCGCGTCAAGCCTTCGATGGCCCACTTCGTGGCGCAGTACGGGGCCACGCTGGCCGACGTCGAGCGCCCCCAGCCGGAACTGAAGTTGACGATCACACCGCTGCCCCGCCGGATCATCGCGGGCAGGAAGTGGCGGATCACCAGGAATACGCCCTTGATGTTGACATCGACCACTTGCGCGAACTGCTCCACCGGCACTTCCCACAACGGCGCGTTGTCGTTGATCAAGGCGGCGTTGTTCAGCAGCAGGTCGGGAGGACCCTGGGCGTCGAGCACGCGGCCCGCCCAGTCCCGCACTTGATCGTTCTGGCTGACGTCGACCAGATCGAAACGATGGGGCGGCGGATAGCTGGCCGACAGCCGCTGGATCTGGTCGGCGGAACGAGCACAGCCCGCGACCACGCAGCCCGCCGCGGCCAGGCCTTCGACCAACGCTCGGCCGAGCCCGCGACTGACGCCCGTGATGACCACTCGTTTTGCTTCCAACGCCAATGCTTCCCGCCGCGTCAGCGGCCTGGTGGGCCTTGACGCGTATCGTCAGGCTGGTTTTCGTCGCTGTCCTGCTCGCCAACCGCGCCGCCAGCCGCCGCGGGTGCTTGAGCTCGAAACTGCCGCCAGCGTTCGATCGCTTCGTCCCGCTTCGCGTCGTTCTCGAACGCCAGGGTGCTGACGTTGAAAACGTACGGGTTGGCCTTTTGCAGGCGGTCGAAACCGTAGTCGGCGTGGTTCTGCCCGGCCATTTCGACGACCGTCGCCAGGGCGATGTCGCGGATCTGCGTCCGGTAGTTCACGTTGTTCACGCGGATCTGCCCGCCGTAGTCGGTCTTGTCGTTCAGCAGCGGCTCGACCACCGGAAGATGCTCGCGCCCGCCGAACCGGGCCATGGCCAGCAGTCCATATTGCCGCAGGTGGGCGTTGCCGGCCTGGTTCATCTGGCTTGCGGCCTGCTTCAGCAGCCTCTCGGCGGGGACGACGCCTTCCTTGATGTCGTACCGCAAGGCCAGCATGATCGCCTGGTAGCCATCGACGTCGGTTGTCCGGCGGCGAATCCACTGCCCCAACATCCGCCGCAGCAGCACGGGGCGGTTACCGCCGCTGTGCAGCGCGTTGTTGAACGCGGGTTGGTACAGGAAGTTCGCCAACTGCTGACCGTTCAGCGGAGTCAGCGTGACTTCATCAGCCATCGTGGCGAACAGCAACGCGGTGATCGAACCCAGGCTGACGATCAACTGGTTGCGGTTGGCCTGCATGGTTTGTTGGATCTGCTGCGTCCGCTTGGCCAGCATCTCGGTCGTCGCCTGGGGACCTGCCGCGATGGCCGCCAGCAGTTCCGGTTCGGCCCGCTGCATTTCCACGAACATCTCGCGGGCGGTCGCGTCGTCGCCGGCAAAGCTGCGATACTGCTTCCAGCCGGGCAATCCGTGGTCGCGGTCGCTGTCGGGGTCCGACAGGAAGGCCTGCAACCGAGTCTCGAAGTCCAGGTCCTGGACGATCGACAGGATGCGGCGACTGCGGTAGCGGATCTCGCGGTCGGGATGTTCGGCGGCCGCCCGCAGGGCTTCGACCGCTGGCAGCCCGATTTCGACGAGTCGGCTGGTTGAACGCTCGCGAACCGTGAATTCCTGGTCCCCCAACTTCTCGATCAGCGAGTCAACTTCGGCGGGCGCGGCGGACGTGGGTTCCACCTGCCCGGCGGCGTGCTGGCTGCTGGCGAGCCCAGCGACCAGGACCGCCACCAGTAGTAGCAGGCCCGTCCCCAGACCGTCTTGAACTCGTCCCACTCGACCCATTGCGGGCACCTCCCACCGAACCTCGCGGTTTGCCGCCAGACTCGCCTAATTCTAGGCCAACGTCGGCGGGCGTGTCCAGCAATGGCAACTGACCACTGACCACTGACTTTTGCCAGTTGCCAACGTCAGCGGGTCGGGTTAGAATCGAGTTGTTCAGGGATTTGCGGCCGCTTGCAGCCTTACCTGCTAAAGAGCCATCCAATCCGCCGGCCGAACCATTGCGTACGGCCCGCGACTGCTTGCGTCTCGAAGAAAAGCCTGGCCGTAACGCCCGCTCTTCCACCGCTTCTTCGGGACACCGCTCGCCATGCCAAAACCCTCGTCGCTCGTCCAGGGCCAGACGCGCCCCGGCTTCTCCACGTTGGCGGTTCATGCCGGAGAGAGCCGGCAGAAGCTGGGAGATTCGATCACCGATCCGATCATCTGTGCCTCGACCTACACGTTCGAGAGCACGCAGGCGGTGATCGACTTCATTGAGCAGAAGCTGCCGCGCGAGGAGTACGGGCGGTACGGCAATCCGGGCGAACGGGTCGTGGAGCGGAAGCTGGCTCAACTGGAAGGCGGCGAGGAGGCGATTCTGTACTCCAGCGGCATGGCGGCGATCGTGGGTCTGCTGATGTCCAAGTTGAACGCGGGCGACGAGGTGATTTTTTTCGACGAATGCTACCATCGCAGCCGCGAATTCTGCTCGAAACATCTCTCGCGTTTCGGCGTGGTCACGCGGCAGGTTCCGGCCTGCGATTACCGGGCGATGGAAGCGGCCATCACCCCCAACACCAGGCTGCTGGTCAGCGAATCGCCGACGAATCCGCACCTGAGCGTGGTGGATTTGGAGCAGTTCGCGGCGATCGGCAAGGATCACGAGATCGACACGCTGATCGACGCCACCTTGGCCACGCCCTACAACCTGCGACCGCTGGACTTCGGGGTCGACTTCGTGCTGCATTCGGCCACCAAGTACCTGGCCGGCCACAACGACCTGCTGGCGGGCGTGATCATCGGCGCTCGGGACAAACTGGAGCCGGTCCGCAAGCTGCGGGGCATCCTGGGGGCGATCAATTCGCCGCACAACATTTACCTGCTGGAGCGCGGGCTGAAGACGTTCGAATTGCGGATGCAGCGGCACAATGAAAACGGGCTGCGAGTGGCCCAGTTCCTGGAATCGCATCCGCGCGTGGAACGGGTTTACTATCCCGGCCTGGCCTCGCACGCCTACCACGACGTGGCCCGCCGCACGATGACCGGCTTTGGCGGACTGGTGACGTTCCTGGTTCGGGACGCCGACTGGCGGCAGACGGCCGACGTGGTGGACGCCGCGCAAGTGGCCCGCATCGCGCCGAGCCTGGGAGGGGCCGAGACATTGATTGAACAGCCGCTGGTGATGAGCTACTACGAGTGTTCGCCGGAGGACCGCCGGCGGTTCGGCATCCCCGACAACATGATCCGCCTGGCGTGTGGTCTGGAGAACGCCGAGGATCTGATTGCCGATTTGCGGCAGGCTCTCGACGCGTGATGTCTGGTTGTCGGCCGGCTCGGACATCCGGCCGGCGCTTCCGCGGAAAGGGCGGCGGATGAAATTTCGAACCCGCGCGATTCATGTCGGCAACGCGCGCGATGCACAGTCCGGCGCCGTGGTGCCTCCGATCCACGTGGCCAGCACGTTCGTGCAGCCGGCCGCCGGCCAATGGGGACAGTTCGACTACTCGCGCAGCGGCAATCCGACCCGCGCCAATCTGGAGCAGACCCTGGCGTCGCTCGAAGGCGGTACGCGGGCGCTGGCGTTCGCCTCCGGCATGGCGGCCACGCACTGCGCGACGATGCTGCTGGAAGCGGGCCAGCACATCGTGGCCGGCACCGACATCTACGGCGGCACGTACCGCTTGTTGCACAAGATCGTCAACCGGGCCGGGATTCGCGTCACGCTGGCCAACTCGCAGGACCTGGCGGCCCTGGAAGCGGCCATCACGCCCGAGACGCGGCTGCTGTGGATCGAAAGTCCCGGCAATCCGCTGATGTCGATCACCGACATTGCCGCCTGCGCCGAACTGGCCCGCCGGCGCAGGATCCTGCTGGCCGTGGACAACACGTTCGCTTCGCCCGTGCTGACCCGGCCGCTGGAACTGGGCGCGCAGATCGTCATGCACTCCGCCACCAAGTACCTGGGCGGGCATAGCGACGTGCTGGGCGGGGCCCTGGTGGTCGCGGACCAGGAACTGTACGACCGGCTGTATTTCATTCAGAACGCCACCGGCGGAGTGCTCGGCCCGTTCGACTCGTTTCTGGTCAGCCGAGGGCTGAAGACATTGGAGCTGCGCGTCGTCGAGCAGTGCCGAACCGCGCAGCGGCTGGCCGAGTTTCTGCAGACCGACGCCCGCGTGCGGCGAGTGCTTTATCCAGGACTGCCCGCGCACCCAGGACACGAAATCGCCGCGCGGCAGATGCACGGCGGCTTCGGAGCCATGCTCAGCTTCGAACTGGAAGGCGACTTCGAGAAGACGCGGCGAGTGGTCGGTGCCACGCGGTTGTTTCAGTTGGCGGTCAGCCTGGGAGCCGTCGAATCGTTGATCGAGCAACCAGCCGCCATGTCGCACGCCAGCTACGACCCGGCCGCTCGCGCGGCACACGGCATCAGCGACGGCCTGATCCGTCTGTCGGTCGGTCTGGAAGATTTCGACGACCTGCGCGACGATTTGCACCAGGCGCTGGATGCGTAAACAAAAGCAGGACGGGTCAGCGACCCGTCCCGGAGGCCAGCGGTTGACTGGCCGCGGGCCCGTCACCACCGGAGTGAGTTTGAGCGATTCGACGGGCCAGCGACCCGTCCGGCGAGCGTTTACCTGGCGTTGGGACGCAGCGGGTTGAACGGCACGTGGCTGGGAACCGGCAGTTCGGCCGGGGCCGCTGGCGGGACGGGAACTTGCAGTTCGTCGTCCGAGAGTCGGGTCTCCAACCGCAGAACACGCACCTGAGCGTCGCTGGTTTCCGATGGCTCCAGGTTGCTGGTCGGAGCAGTCATCGCCTGCCGGCTGGGACTGGCGATTGGCTGAGGCTGTACGTTCGCGCTGCGCGGCTCCGCATGGCTTGTGCGTTCCACGGCCTGCCGGCGCACCGGGGCAGTCGCCGGTCGGGGTGCGACTGTCGCTGGCCGCGAGCCGCTTTGAGAATACTGGCGATACACCGACGGCATCCGGCGAGCTTCGCTGGGAGGCGCCGGGGGAGCCAGCATTTCGATGTCGTCCTGGAACGGATCCACCAGCGGCGAGATCTGATGCGGGCCGCCATGCCAGGTGTCGGCCCCGCAGCCGCACGACGGCGCGCACGAGTCGCAACAGTCGCTGTGCATCCCCAGCTTGGGCAGCAAACCGCGACGATGGCGCGACCCGTGGCAGGACGGCACCGGGTACACCGGACAGGCATAGCCGCAACCCGTCTTGCACGGGACCAGGCAGTCCAGCACGTTCTCCAGGCCGCGCATCAGCGCCGGCAGCAACGGGATGCAGGCCGGCCGGCAGCCGCAGGCCGGAGCGGTCGGACAATCGCAGCACACCGGCCCGTCGCAGCCGCAAGCTGGAGCCGTTTCGCAGCCGCACGATGGCACCGCGTCGCAGCCGCACGCTGGAGCCGATTCACAGCCGCAGCCGCCATGGGCGTGCCCGGCCGGAAGCACCGAGTGGGTTGTGACGCGCGAGGGCGTGGCCTGCGCGGACCAGGTGGTCCGGGAGGCCGGCGAGCGGTGACTGGTGGTCAAGACCGACGCCCGCCGAGGTTGAAACTTGGGGTTCCCGGATTGGGCCGAGGCAACGCTCGGGCCGGCCAGGCAGCTCGCACCGGCCAGCAGCACAATCGACATCCAGATCTTCATGACTTGGGTCCTCAACGGAGCATGAGTGGGCTGGCCGACGCTTGCCGCGCCCCTTGCAGCCAGCCAAATCGCCAGACTCACTACCACTCATCGATCCGTTGTATCCCGATTGGCGAGAACTTTCCGATCAACCGGCAAGAACACGCTAACCGTAAGAGTCGCCTGCAATTGCCCCAGCTTCTCAAGCAGCCGGGCCTGAACTGTGGTAATCTGGCCAACACACGCGTAACTCAAGGAGCCACGAAGACCATGCCATACCACCTCATAACGCTCGCTTGCCTGGCGGCTTGCGGACAGGTTGCCCCGCCGGGTACGGCGGTCAATACCCACCTGCCCGAACTCTTCTCCGACGATTTCGAACAAGGCGCCGATGGTTGGAAACCGACCGATCCCCAAGCCTGGAAAGTGACCGACACCGGATCCGGAAAGGTGTACGACCAGCATCAGAAACGCAGCCAGTATGAACCGCCCCACCGCAGTCCCTACAACATCTCGCTGGTCCAGGATCTGCTGGTTGGCGATTTCATCCTGCAGACAAAGGTCCGCAGCAGCCATCCCGATTACGGACATCGCGACGTCTGTCTGGTGTTTGGCTACCAGGACCCGGCGCATTTTTACTATGTGCACTTGGGCAAACAGATGGACGACCACGCCAACCAGATCTTCATTGTCGACGGCAAGCCGCGGACCAAGATCTCGCAGCGCACCACGCCCGGCACCAACTGGGATGACGCCTGGCATACCGTCCTTATCGTCCGCAAGGTCCAGGACGGGACGATCCAGGTGTACTTTGACGACCTGACCAAGCCTGTCATGGTAGCCGAGGACCGCACATTTCTCTGGGGGCAGGTGGGTGTGGGTTCCTTCGACGACACCAGCCAGTGGGATGACGTCCGCGTCTGGGGCCGAGTGGTAAAGCGGCCCGAGGGCTAGCCGCAGAGATAGAGCGTGGGACGGGAAACTCCGGACTGCCAGTCTCTCATTCTGTCTGTCTAACGGCGCTGCCCCCTCCCCGGAAGGAAATCGTGCAGCTTTTAAGTTGTTTTGCTGAGGGAGTTTGGCGTTGCAACCGAGGGAAAACATGGATGGTTCCCGTGTCGGCCTGCGCTCCCCCCTGGAAATCCCTTTGGCCCCCTCCCCGGCTTCGAGATCGTGCAGCTTTTAAGTTGTTTTGCCGTGGGGATTTTAGCCCGACAGACCAAGCACAGTAGGGTTGGCGTCCGTTGCGGCAGACGCCCCCCTTAAGATCCCTCTGGCTCCCTCCCCGGCTTCCGGGGAGGGCTGGGGAGGGGCTCTTCGTCACACGGTGCAAGCCCAGCCATTGCCCGG
>JAGFJK010000211.1 GCA_024102795.1 Pirellulaceae bacterium | reverse complement strand
CGCGTCGCCAGCGGCTCCAGCAAGCGAGCCACCTCGAGTGCCGAGGCCGGGCGGTCGGCCGGCTCCTTGGCCAGCAGCGATTGCACGAGACTCGCCAGTTCCGCGGGCACATCCGAGCGGAAGCGGTCAATCGGCAGCGGCCGAGCGGTCAGATGCAGCCGCATCTTTTCGATCGCCGTGTCGGCGGGAAACGGGACGCTGCCGGTCAACAGGAAGTAAAGTGTCGCGCCGAGCGAGTACAGATCGGCCCGCGCGTCCACGGACCGCGCGTCGCGAATCTGTTCCGGAGCAATATAGTCGGGAGTGCCCAGCGTGGCGCCGTGCGTGGTCAGCGACGGATCGGCCTCCCGCGCTCCCGTCAGCCGATTCAGCCGGGCCAGGCCGAAATCCAGAATCTTGATCTCGCCGCGCCGCGTGAGCATCAGATTGTGTGGCTTGATGTCGCGGTGCACCAGCTCGCGCTCGTGAGCGTGCTGCAGACCGAGGGCGGCCTGCCGGGCGTAATTGCAGGCGTGCAGCACAGGCAGCGGGCCGCGCTGCTCCACGACCCGATCCAGGCTCTGCCCCTCGACATACTCCATCACCAGAAAATGCACGTCCTCCGCCTGCTCGGCGTCCGTGGCCGTGACGATGTTCCGATGGTTCAAGCTGGCCGCCGCCTGCACTTCCTGCTGAAACCGCTGAACCGCCTTGGTGTTGGTCAACAGCTCCGGGCGGATGACTTTCAAGGCCACCAGCTTGCGCATCACGCGGTGCTCGGCCTGAAACACGTCTCCCATGCCGCCGCGCCCGATGTACTTCAACACCCGGTAACGCGGATGGTCCCGCAGCGCCGCCGGGACGACTCCCTGCGGCGCCAGCACCGGCCGCACACTGACCGGGGCCAGCGTCTCGTCGGGCGGCGCGTGCGTGTCGGCGTTCTTCAGCCGGGCCAGCAGCGTATCATCGGGCAGGTCGCCCAGTTTCCGGCAGCAGTCGTCGCACTGAGCGACGTGTTCGGCAACCTGATCCATCGCGGCATCGTTCAGCAACCCCTGCCCGAACGCCCGCAACTGGTCCGCGGACGGATGGACGGCCGGCGGTTCGTTCATCGAGATCACTCCTGGTTCTGCTGCGCCACTCTGGACGTAAGTCGTCGCCACATGTAGCCCGACGCGTCAGCGAGGGAGGCCCTCAAACCACTCGCTCGCTTACGCTTCGGGCTACATCTGAGTCGAAAGTGGCGGTATCCAACTAGCTGGACAACAGACCCGCGCCATGCTCGCGCAGCTTTTTCAGCACGCGCGACTTGGCCACCCGGACCGCGTTCACACTCATTGCCAGGTCGGCCGCCACCTGCTCGGCGTCTTCATTCTGCATCGCCACGCGATAGAAGGCCGACCAGACCTTCTCCGAAAACTGGCCCTGCACCTGCTGGCAAAGGTATCGCATCAGGTAGCGGTCATGCTGGCGGTCCCACTCCTGACTCAAGCCGCTGTCGGGGTCCTCCAACTGCTCCAGCATCTCCAAAAACCCGCTGCTGCCCGCTCCCTGAGGCCCTTTCCGCCGCCGCACGAAGTCCCTCATGCAGTTGACCGCGATCTGCCGCAGCCACGACCGGAACGAACCGACCTGATCCTGCCGCTCGAACTGCCCGATCCGCCGGACCACCACCGCCAGGACCTCCTGGGTCACATCCTCCACGTCCTGTTCGGCCAGTTGCTGCCGTCTCAGATAGCCGCCGATCAAGGGTCGGTAAACATCCACCAGCCGCTGCCAGGCCCGCGGATCGTGGCTGGCGCGCAGGGAGTCCAGCAAGCTCAAGGATGTTTCCGACATGCGAGATCTGCCGTGCCGAGCGGTTTGGAAGGTCGCTGCAAGTGGCATTTTACACCTCAAGTCCAGGGGCGAGAATGCGGTGGAGCCGGGACCGCGGCCCCGAATTGCCCGTCTCCAGTCTTGTAGATGGCAGCGGCGGCAGGCATCATTTCAGAAGAATGTCGCGTTTCCCCAAAAAAGACGAGAAAATCCCATGCAGCCGCTCGACGTCCTGCGGAACCTGACGCTGATGGCCGCCGCCGACGGCCAGATCACGGCCGACGAATTCGAACTGCTGGAAGCTCGCCGAGTCGCCTGGGGAATCAGCCAGGACGATTTCCAGGAGGCGCTGCGCGCCGCCGAGTCGGTCGATGGCCGGTTGAGCCTGCCGGAGCAGCCCGACCGGCGCTACGACTTTCTGCAGGACATGATGGCCGTGATGGCCGCCGACGGTCACGTGGACCCGCTGGAGATGCACCTGTTCGCCCTGGCCGCCGCCCGGCTGGAATTGACCCCGGACGAACTGGAGGAGATTCTGTCGGACTTTCGCCCGGAGGATGATCTGATCCTGGGTGACGAAGGACCGAACGCGGAAGAATGACCTGCCGATACAGGCTGCGATGATCGTGCAGCCAGACACTCGTCGAGCCGTTCAGGGACCGACGCAAACACCAGGGAGATAACCGATGCGAAATGATCTGTTGGGTGGGCTGCTGCTGATCGCCCTGACGACCGCGACCGCGACGCTGGCCGCACAGCCGGGTCGTGAATCTGCACAGGCGGGTCGCGAGGCCGCACAGGCTGGGCAGACCGGGCAGGCCAACGATGCCGGTTTGGTCTGGCACGATGCCCGGACGCTGGCGATCGAGGGGCAGGGCTGGAATGAAACGTCCGCTCCCTACGACCGGTTGCCCGCCAAGGCGGAAACCAAGGTGCGTCCGCCCGTCTGGTCGCTCAGCCGCCACTCGGCCGGCATCCTGGTCCGCTTCGTGACCGACGCGCCGGCGATTCACGCTCGCTGGACCCTGACCTCCGACCGGCTGGAGATGCCTCACATGCCGGCGACGGGTGTGAGTGGCCTGGACCTGTACGTGCGCGGAGACGACGGCGTCTGGCGTTGGCTGGCCAACGGCCGACCGCAAGCTCGGCAGACCACCGCCGCGCTGGTCGGCGGACTGCCCGCGGGCCGGCGGCAGTATCTGCTTTACCTGCCCTTGTACAACGGCGTTTCCGAAGTATCGATTGGCATCCCGGCCGGCAGCCGCTTGGAGCCTGGTCCCGAACGCCCCGCCGATCGCCGCCGGCCGATCGTCTTCTACGGCACCTCGATCACTCAGGGCGGCTGCGCGTCGCGTCCCGGCATGGTGCACACGGCGATCCTCGGCCGCTGGCTCGACCAGCCCGTGATCAACCTGGGCTTCTCGGGCAACGGGCGGATGGAAGCGGAGCTGGCCGAGCTGATGGCGGAACTGGATGCGGCCGTCTACGTCATCGACTGTCTGCCCAATATCGGAGCCGACGAGGTGCGGGAGCGGACCGAACCGCTGGTGAAGATCCTCCGGCAGGCTCACCCGCGCACGCCGATCCTGCTGGTCGAGGACCGGGACTATACCGATGCGCATTTGCTGGCCGCCAAGCGCCAGCGGAACCGGACCAGCCAGGCCGCGCTGCGCGAAGTGTACGAGCGCCTGAAGGCGGTCGGCGACCCGCAACTGCATTACCTGGAAGGGGCCCACTTGCTGGGCGACGACGCCGAGGGCACCGTCGACAGCTCGCACCCGACGGACCTGGGGTTCATGCGCCAAGCCGAAGCCTTTCGCGCGGCACTGGAACCAATCTTGAAGCAGCGGGCCGATCGCGACTAACTTACAATTCCACTGCGCTTCGTACCCTGGTTGGAGATTCGATGGAAGGCACAACCGCGATGAGATACTCCGCCAGCCGGCATCCTGGTCAAGCACAGCGCCGCTGGCTGGCGCGGCAAGCGTGGCTGGCATGCTGGTTGGCAAGCGCCTGCAGTGTTGTCCTGGCGAGCCAGTTGGCACGGGCCGACACGAAGACCTGGGACGGCCGGCACGGCACGCGGAAGATCGAAGTCAAGGTGGTCTATTTCGTGCCTTCCGACCGCCAGCCGCTGCCGGATTGGCGCGAGCGGATGGACTATTACTGCCGGCGGATCGAGCTGTTCCATGCCCGCGAATTTCAGGGGCAGTCGGTGTTGAAAACGGTTCCGCACCCGGAGCCGCTGGTTTCCGAGCTGACCACCGCCGAGTTGCGGCGGGGCGACGGCGACGCGATTTTCTTTCGGACCCTGGGGGAAACCAGCCGCCGGCTGGGCGATGGGCGGGACACGAGCGACGCCTTTCCCGTGCTGCTGGTGCTGAGCGAGATCAACTGGCGGCCGCTCGACGACTTCTATCGCCTGAAACCGCACGAAGGGCAACTGGAATTCGAAGGCACGTACAGCGACGGCGAACACTTTCCCGGCGCGGCGTCGGGCGGCGCGCGGGCCACCTACCGCGCCGACCAGCGAGTGGGCTGGGGTCTGGTCAGCGCCGATGGTTGGCGCGTGCCGTACCGAGGGTCGGACTGCGTGGTCTACCACGAGGGCTGCGGCCACACGGTCGGCTTGCCCCACCCGCAACCCGGCAACGGGTCGGTGATGAGTCTGGGACAGTATCGCGGCTGGATCAGCGAGTCGTGGCTGGACGAAGACCAGAAACGGCGAGTGGGCTGGCAACCGCCGGAGGCAGCAGCCAAGCGCGACCCGCAACTGGAATTGTTCTCGTCGTTTCGTGCTCTGCCGCAACCGCGAGTGCCCCGGCCGAACCAACCCGTGACGCTGGACCTGGACTGGCCCGCCGCGGCCCAGGTCAAGTCGCTGCGAGTGCGCTTTCAGACCGCGGTGCCGGGGCCTTGGGTCGAGGTGCCGCAAGCCTGGACGGGAGACGCGCCGGCCACGGCCAGCCTGGCCACGTTCGACCGCGAGACGCCGGTCAGCTACCGCGTCGATGCCCAGTTGCAGGACGGCTCAACGGTTGAACTCTGGGGCTACCTGCAAGTGCGCGCCAATCCGCGGCGTGTTCCACAGCCTTACCAACTGTCGCCGGATCTACTCCCGGAAACGCTCGCGGCCAACGCAGCGCCGGCACTCGCCAGTCTGCCCAAGGAAGAGATCGACCTGCTGCCGCTGATCGATCCCGCCAAATGCTGGCAAGCGGGCCAGTGGTCGAAGGAGCAGGGTAAGCTGCTGAGTCCCAAGCAATTCGGCGCGCGGCTGGAGCTGCCCTATTCCCCGCCGCCAGAGTATCGGCTGACGGTGATCGTCGAACCGCTGGACGAACCGGACGGTTTGCTCCTGGGACAGCGAGTGGGCGAGAAGCGTTTCGTGACGCTGCTGAATTACCGGCCGGACAAGGCCGGTTTGAGCGCGATCGAAAATGTCGATGGCCTGAACGTGGGCAACGACACGACGTTCACCGGCGACCTGTTTCAGAAGAATCGGCTCTCGCAAGCGATCGTGACCGTGACGCGGCAGGAAGTCACCCTGACCGTCGACGGCCGGCTGGTCATCCACTGGAAGGGCGATCCGAGCCGCCTGTCGCTCTCGGACTACTGGCGCACGCCCGACGACAAGGCCCTGTTCCTGGGCGCCTACAACTGCCGCTACCGCTTCCACCGCCTCACACTGGAGCCGCTCGCCGGTCAGGGGGACCGGAACAACAAGGGCGCGAAGTGATACAGATTGGTCTTCCAGACGTTGAAGTCGTGTCCGCCGGTATTGACGTGCCAGACATGCGGCACTTGCTGCCGCTCCAACGCGTCGTGGAAACTCTGGCTGATCCGCATCAGCCCGTCGCGGTCGCCGCACGAGACCCACAGCAGCCGGAGTTGCCCGGCGGCCTCGGCCGGGTCCCGCAGCAAATCGTCCACCCGCTTCGTGTTGGGAGCGGATGAGAACCCGCCCACCCAGGCGAACGTATCCAGGTGGCTCAGCCCAAAGTTCAGCGACTGCCCGCCGCCCATCGACAGCCCGGCCAGGGCCCGCGACTCGCGGTCGGACTTTACCGGGTAGGTCTTCTCGATGAACGGGATCAGGTCGTTGAGCAGATCCTGCTCGAACGCCGCGAACGCCGGCGACTGGCGGGGGATCGAGTCCCGCGGCGTCAGATCCTTCGACGCTCGGCCGTTCGGCAGCACCACGATCATCGGCACAATCCTCTGGTCGGCGTAGAGGTTGTCCAGGATCACGTTGGCCCGGCCGCCGCGAGTCCACTCGTTCTCGTCGCCCCCAATGCCATGCAGCAGGTACAGGACGGGATACTTCTGGTCCGCGGCGTATCCTGGCGGCGTGTAGACCTGTGCCTTGCGTTTCACGCCGACCGTCGTCGAATCGTATTCCACCGTCTCCAACTTGCCGCGCTCGATCGCTTCTCGGCGGGCATCGAATCCGCTGGGCGGCGCCGGGAACTTCTCCGCCTGAGTGTCCGGCTGCTCTTCGCGAGGCTGCGCCTGGGCAGCAACCACACAGCCACCCAGCACCGCCAGGCTCAACAGCAAGCATCGAAGCATCGCTCACCTCGCAAAAACGGGGCTTGGTTCAATTATTTGGTAACACGCACAAGCTGGACAAGGATTCCAGAAGACAAGACGCTCCGCCGCGATCCTACATGGTCTCCAGATTACCGGCAACTAACCCTCACTCCAATTGGCTGCCGCAGTATTTGCAATGGCGAGCGTCGGCGTCGTGCCCCTCGGCCAGGCAGCTCGGACAGACTTGCGTCGTGATCGGCTTCAAGGCGGATTGGGCCAGTTCCGAGGACACGATGCCGGTTGGCACGATGATCAGGCTGTAACCCAGCACCATCATGAACGCGGCCAGCCCCTTGCCTAGCGGCGTCCGGGGAGCGATATCGCCGTAGCCGACGGTGGTCATCGTCACGATCGCCCAGTACATGCTTTCGGGGATCGAGGTGAAGCCGTGCTCCGGACCCTCCACAACGTGCATCGCCGAACCGATGATCACCACGATGGTCAGCACCGCCGCCAGAAAGACGGCGATCTTGGGACGCGCGGACCAGAGCGCTCGCCGCAATTGCCTGGCCTCCGTAAGCATGTGGCCCAGCTTCAGCACGCGGAACGCCCGTAACAGTCGGAACGACCGGACCACCGACAGCCGCTGCGCGCCCGGCAGGACCACCATCGAGTAAGTCGGCAGGATCGACAGCAGGTCAATGATGCCGTAGAAGCTGAGGATATAACGCCAAGGGCGGCGCGAACAGGCGATGCGGGCGACGTACTCCAGCGTGAACAGCCCGGTGAAGAACCATTCGGCGGCGACCAGCCATGCACCCCAGCGGGCACGGATCTCTTCGACGCTTTCCAGCATCACGACCAGGATGCTGAGCAGAATCGCCGCCAGCAGCGCCACATCGAACGCCTTGCCGGCCGGCGTATCGGCTTCGAATATCACCTCGTGCCACACATCCCGCCAGCTTCTGTCAGACGGCTCGGGTTGTTCCATGATGGGCTCGGATGGCGTCTCGATTGGTTGGGGGAGCTCGCCATTATCCTCATTCGGGGTGTATTCGGTATCGGCTTGACGAAGTCACTGGGTGCCTTCCCGCAAGGCTCACCTATGGTAAAGACCACCGGGGCGCCGGGCAAATGCCGGAAACTCAGGCAGTCCATCCGGTTCGCGGTGGCGGCTACCCGCCGGCGGGCGCTAAAATATCCCTGGGAAGCACAATTTCTCTCCTTCTGGCGTGACATACCGCGGCGGGCGGGCACTGGATCGGTAGGGAAGACCGCCGGCGGCTGGCCGCCGGCGGCTCAAGCGTCCCCGCCCGATCGATCGACTTTGCCCCAAACCAGGCCCCATGACCCACGACCCGCAACCCCCGAGTCAATCGCCGCCGGCTGTCCAGGACGACCTGCTGGACGTCACTGCCGACCTGGTGATCTCCGACAAGCTGGTGCGATTGTTAGACGACTATCTGGAACAGCTCAAGGCCGGACGCGCGCCGCACCGCGAGCAACTGCTGGCCGACCATCCCGAACTGGCCCGCCAGTTGGAAGCCTGCCTGGCAGGGATCGACTTCATCCAGCGCACCAGCGACGCTCCGGCCGTGCCCTCCGTGATCGGTGGCTTTCGTATCCTGCGCGAAGTAGGACGTGGCGGGATGGGGGCCGTGTACGAAGCCGAAGACCTGACGCTCGGCCGGCGTGTGGCGCTGAAGGTGCTGCGGTTTGGACCGGTTGCCGACTCCAGCGCCGTGGACCGCTTCCGCCGCGAAGCCGAGACCGTGGCCGGCCTGCATCATACAAACATCGTGCCGATCTTCGCCGTCGGCACCGAGCATGGCGTGAACTACTACGTCATGCAGTTCATTGCGGGCCGCAGCCTGGCGGAAGTGGCCGGCGACGACAAACCGCTCGACGTCCGCCAGGTGGCGGCCTGGGGCTTGCAGGCGGCCGACGCGCTGGAACACGCGCACCGGCGCGGCGTCATTCACCGCGACGTCAAGCCGTCCAATCTGCTGCTGGACGGCGACGACCGCATCTGGCTTACCGACTTCGGACTGGCCCGGCGGCGGGACGACGTGACGCTCAGCTTGACCGGCGCCCTGCTGGGCACGCCGCGCTACATGAGTCCCGAACAGGCGTCGGCCGCGCGGGGCCAGGTCGATCACCGCACCGACATATACAGCCTGGGTGCCACGCTGTATGAGCTGGCGACGGGCCGCCCCGTGTATCATGCCGAGTCACCTCACGCCATTCTCAACCAGATTCTCTCGTCCGATCCCCTGCCCGCCCGTGGCGTCCGCCCCGATGTGCCTCGCGATCTGGAGACCATCCTGCAGAAATGCCTGGCCAGGCAGCCGGCCGACCGCTACGGTTCGGCGGCGGAGCTGGCGGCCGACCTCCGCGCCTTTCTGGAAGGTCGTCCGATCCAGGCCCGCCGCGCCCCGCCGCTGGAACGCCTCTGGCGCTGGACTCGCAAACATCACCGCAGCGCCAGCCTGGCGGTCGCGTCGGTCGCCGCCACCTTGACCCTGATGCTGGCCGTCGCGCTGGCCGTTCAGATTCGCACCGGCTGGCAGCAGGCACACCTTTCACTGGCCACGGCCGGACCGCCCAGCGCCGCGCAACTGTTCGACGCGCCTGGCGGCCGGCCCGCAACCGAAAAGCTGTCGCTTCCCACGCACCAGCCGCTGGCCGTCGCGGCGGGCGAATATACGATCCGCCTGGAGTCCGAGGGCCGGTTGAGCCAGGATCTGCTGGTCCGACTGCCCGCCGGCAACCGTCTGGAGTACTCGCTGGATATCAGCGACCAGTCTCTCTGGCTGCCCCGGCAAATGGAGGCCGCGTACGTCGTGGTTCCCGGCGGCGATCGCAGCCTGGTCCTGCTGCTGGATCAGGTGGGAATCCATCAGCGAGGACTGGCGACGGCGGCCGACTGGGCGATCCCGCTGGCCGGCGACGATAAACTTCAGTTCGCCGATGCGCCGGGCCTGGTCTGGCCCTGGAATCAAGGCGAACGGCATGCCGGACGCGGCGCACTCGACTTGCGGCCCCAGCCCTCGCCCACGGTCGATCTGAATGGCGACGGAGTCCGCGACATCGTCCTGTCGGCCCGCCACCAGGCGTGGGTGCTGGCCATTTCCGGCCGGGATGGCGGGCCGTTATGGCTGGCCGCGCGAGGTACCGATCTGCTGCGCCGGCCCGCGCAACCCCGCGCTTACGACAACCAGAATATCGTGAGCACCGTGCTGGGGCCCGCGGTTCCCCTGCCCGATATCAACAACGACACGATCGCCGATCTGCTGGTCACGCTGGCCGACGCGACGCCGCGCGAGCAAGGCCGGCCGGCGCGGCGCTGGATCGAGGCTCTGTCGGGTGCCGACGGCAGTACGCTGTGGGCTCATGAGTTAGAAGCGGAGTGGTTCGAAGCGGACAATGACCAGACGACCCCGGAGGATTTTCGCTGGTTCGTCGGCAACCAGCGGCAATCGCGGACCGCGCAGTCGGGCGACTTCGCAATGCAGGGAATCTACCGGCGAACCGTTTCGTCGTATCCTCGCCGCGGCGGCGAGTTTATCAGCGTGCCGGAGACTGCCCGGCTGATCGACTACGCGGGCACTCAACGGATATGTCTCACGGCGGGGCGGCAACTTTGCCTGCTCGATCCGCTGTCAGGCACACGGGTGCGCGAGGTGTTGCCGTTGCCGTTCCGCCCCGGCTCGCCAGTCCGCTGGCAAGACGTGGACGGCGACGGGCAGCCCGAGTTGATCGCCCTGGAGGAATCGCCGCCCCGGCCTCCGATCAGCGAACCCCAGGCCAGGCTGCACGTCTGGTCATTGACCCGCCAGGAGATCCTCTGGCAGCAGCCGTTGGAGTCCGCCTTGCCGCGCCGCTCGGAGTGGGCGGCCCGACTGCCGGACTGGCCGCGGGCGGTTGACCTGGACGGCGATGGAACTCGCGAGATCGCCGTACCCAACGGCGGATCGTTCAACCAGCCGTTGGATTTCAGCCAGTTGCCGTGGGGAGGCCTTGAGTTGCGCGACGCCCGTTCGGGCGCTGTCCGCTGGCGGCGCGAAATCCTGCTGGCCGAACAGCAGGTAAGCTGGTTCCTCGAGGGGCCGGACGCCGATGGCGACGGTTGCCGCGAACTGTTCGTGGCTGGTCTGTGGGGAAACCCGCGGCAACTGTACGTCGAAGCCCTTTCCGGATCGGACGGTCGCTCGGTCTGGGTCAATCATTATCCGCTGCCGCCGATGATGTCGTACGGCCAGCGCTGGATCGGTTCACTGCAATGGTGGACCCGTGGCACGGATGGCTGGCCGCAACTGCTCGTTCAACTCTGCACTTCGGGTACGAACCCACTGGATGCGCTGCTCGTCGCCTGTTCGTCAGGCAGCGGCCAGATCACGGGCACCGCCAGTGGCCTGGTGGAGTTTGAGCCGGCGGACCTGGACGGAGATCGCCTGGATGAATTGCTGTGCTACCGACCGCGGGACGCTCACGCCCTGGACGCCGGCGGAACACTGAGTGCCATCCGGGGTGTGGCGCGCGAGGCCTGGCGGCAAGTCGGCTCGCCGCTGCATCCCGCGCTGGACCTGGACGATGACGGGCTCCGGGATCTGATGCGCGTGGCGCAGGACGGCACATTTCAGGCAGTCTCCGCCGCGACGGGACAGCGGTTGTGGTCGGCTCGCGTGCGTGAGCTGCTCGCCAAAAGTCCACGCGTGCTGAGGGCCGCGGAGGTGCCTGGATCCGGAAAAAAGACGGCCAGCGCGGCCAAGGATGCCGCTCGACGCGTTGAACAGGATTTCAATGGCGACCGTATTCCGGACCTGCTGGTAGCCGGCCGCAGCCTGAACGATCGCCCCTTTTCATTGATGCATGCGCTTTCCGGTGCGGACGGAAGTCGGCTCTGGTCGGCCGACTCGGAACTGTGCAGTCTGCGCGGGATGGCGATGGTGGCTTGCACCGACCTGGACGGCGACGGCAACGACGAGATCCTGAGCGTGGTGGCCGGTTCGTGGGAACGTCCTCCGGAGGACGATCCCTGGTACTACCAGGTATGGCTGGTCGCCCTGTCCGCGCGCAGCGGGCAACTGCTCTGGAAGCACGCGCTGACGAACGGACCCGACACCACGCAAAACGCTCGGACGGAAGCCGACTGGGAGCGTCCGATGTTTGAGCCGCGGATGCTGGACCTGGACCGCGATGGTGTGCTGGACGTGTTGTTGCCGGCGGCCAGCGATGAAGCGGCGAGTGTCGAACTGCGGGCGATCAGCGGCCGCAATGGCCAGACGTTGTGGCGGCATGCCCTGCCACCCACCGATGACGAACACCCGGTGCGCGGAACACCGCCGCCACTGGTCGCCGATCTCAACCGAGACGGTCAGCCGGAACTGTATGTGCTGGCATTTGAGGACCCGGATGGCGGCAACGGCCAGGCGGATCGGACGGCGCACGTGCGGTTGATCGATCCGCAGGCCGGCACCTTGATCTGGAGCTGGCAAACCAACGTTCCCGGTTACTGCGGGCGACTCGACAGCGGCCAGCAGAAGCTGCAGGACCGGCCTTTGCCCCTGCTGGTGCGGCGCCGCGCCGGCCCCGACCTGCTGGCGATACCGTTGTGGGGACAGCCCGGTCAGCTCGTCCTGCTCGACCCGGCGGGACAGGAGCTGGGACGCCAGCAGGTGCGGTGCGAAATGGTTTCGTTCCGACCATGGATTGCCGACCTGGACGGCGACGGCAACGACGACCTGTTGGTGGTCGACCAGCGCCATCTGCAAGCGCGGCGAGCGGATGCGGAAGGCAGCCTGATCTGGCAGCAATCGCGTCCGCTGCCGTGGGGCATTCGCGTGGTCGACCTGCTGGCGGGGGAGGCCGGAAAACCAGCCACGGTCGTGGGCTTTGTCGCCGCGCCGGAGAACTTGCTGTGGGGATTTGACGGAGCGACGGGCCTGACGCGCTGGGTCTGTCCGGCGCCCTTGCCTCGAAGCTCGGGAACCTGGCTGGCATTCAACCAGGTCGAGGTACTGGATCAACGGCGACGCGAGGAACCACCGCACGCCTTGTTTGGCGTAGCGTTTCTGGCGGTCTGCCGGCAAGCTGCCCTGGTGGACGATTCCGACGGAGGGATCCGAACGCGAGCCGTCGCCCGCCTGCAGCGCGACATGCGCCGTCTGCGCCCACTGCCTTGGGCCGACCACACGCCGCAGGATTGGCGCCAGCCGCTGGCCATGGCGGGCTGGACGGTTTTTTTCAGTCTCAATCTGCTGCTGATTCCCGTCGGGTACCTGGTCGTTCTCGCACGGCGGCGCCGTTGGGGGCTTTCGGCATGGGCCCTGCTACCAGTCGTCGCCAGCCTGTTCGTGATCTCGCTGCTGGTGGAACCGCCGGACAGCGCGATGGCGACTCTGGCGGGCAGGTTCCTTGCCGCCGCGGCCGGAGTTCCCGCGGTGGTGTCGTTGAGCTTGCTGGTCCGCTGGTGCCTGGCACGCCGGTGGCGGCGCGTCGCGGCGGCCGGAATGCTGCTGCCCGTCAGTTCGTTGAGCGTCGCGGCGCTGCTGATCGGCTTCGACAGGTCGCGGTTTGGACCCGCGACGCAGTATTCCTGGGAAGGCTGGTACTGGCCGCTGCTGCCCGGCGCCTATGTGGCGACGTGTCTGCTGTGCGGCTTGCTGGTTTGGTTCGGCGTCTGGCACTTGGCCAGACGGACGAAAGCTCGCCTGACGGCGGGACGAACCGCGGAAAGATCCCGCGAGGTGCCAGCGTGAGTTCTTCCGACATGTTCGCCCACGACGGGGAAGACGATCAGCGGACCGCGTGGCTGATGCAGCATGAGCCGTGGCTCAAGCTGCTGGCGCGGTGGGAAATCGACAGCCGCTTTCAAGGAAAGTTCTCGGCCTCGGATGCCGTGCAGCAAACGCTGCTCGAAGCTTGGCGCAACTGGGATCGCTGCCGTGCCGAGAGCCCCCAGCAACGACTGGCCTGGCTCCGCCAGATTCTCGCACACCAACTGGCTCACCTGGCCAGACACTATGCTGGAACACAAAAGCGGGACGTGGTTCGCGAAGTCTCGCTGGAACAATCGCTGGCCTGCTCGTCGGCGCGCCTGGAGCGGATGCTGGACGCCGGCGGCAGCTCGCCCGCGGATCGGCTGGAAGCCGAGGAGCGGCGGCAGCGGCTGGCCGAGGTGCTCGAACGCTTGCCCGACGACTACCGCCAGGTGCTGCTGCTGCGGCATCTGGAAGATCTGCCGCACGACGAGATCGCTCGCCGACTGAACCGCAGCCCCGGCGCGGTGCGCATGCTCTGGGTCCGCGCGCTGGCCAGGCTGCGCCACGAGTTGTAGCGCGGCGACGTGCACGCGGAAACGGCGAGCGGGGGACGTCAGTCCCCTGTTTCTCTGGACAGCGCGGCGACGTCGATGCCGGAAAGGCGAGTGGGGGACGTCAGTCCCCTGTTTCTCTGGACAGCGCGGCGACGTCGATGCCGGAAAGGCGAGCGGGGGACGTCAGTCCCCTGTTTCTCTGGACGGCGCGGCGACGTCGACGCCGGAAAGGCGAGCGGGGGACGTCAGTCCCCTGTTTCTCTGGACAGCGTGGCGACGTGACGCGGAAACGGCGAGCGGGGGGCGTAAGCCCCCTGTTTCTCCGGCCAGCGCGGCGACGTCGACGCCGGAAAGGCGAGCGGGGGACGTCAGTCCCCTGTTTCTCTGGACAGCGTGGCGGAGTGGACGCGGAGGAGAAACAGCGGGCTGACGCCCGCCGCTCGCCACGCCGCTCGCCACGCCGACCGCCGCTCGCCACGCCCGACCGCCACATCACGCTTCAGGCCGAGTTCTTGCGGCTGCGAGGGCGGGCGCCGAGCCAGTCGGCCATTGTGCCTAACTGGCTCAACCAGCCGCGGCCGACGCGCACGTTGCAGAACGTCTGAAACATCAGTTCGATCGTCTCGTTCATGGCTCGCAGGCTGTCGACGCGCTGCTCCAGCGCGCCGCGGCCGTCGGCCGTCTGTTCGCTTTGAATGCGCGCGCCGCCCACGGCAAACGACTCGGCCTGCAGCGTCAGCGCATACTGCTCGCCGTGGCGCACCAGGGTCAGCCCGGCCTTGCGCGGCAGTTTGCCGCTGCGGATCGCCTGAACGGCTTCGGGCAACTGAGTCGGTCCTTCCGAGCTGATCGTGCCCTTGCCGGATTCGCCGCGCGGACACTCCAGCGTCAGCGTGCGGGCGAACATGCCGGTCACTTCGGAACCGTCGGGCAACTCGAGGGTGTCGGACTGCGTTTCGAACTGCCACCACAGCCAGAGCAGGAACTCGTTGCCCAGGAAATCGTAGTTGCCCGACTGCTGGTTCCACCAAACGACGTCACCCACCGCTCCGGGTTCCAGGAACGACGACGGCGCGACGTCGTCCAGGTCGCGGTTTCGTTTGGCACGCGCGGCCCATTCCTCCACGAGACTGCTGGGCGAGCGCCGCCGAAGTTCCAGCTCGAAGGCTCGCGCCAGCAGCTCGCTGCTCAGATCCCAGGCCGAGGTGCTTGTGGCCCCAAAATACAGCAGCCCCTCGCGAGCGTCCCACAGCACGGGGAACTGCTGCAGTTTCTGGAACTGGCCGCTGCGGGCCACTTCCTCGCATCGAGCCTCGACCGCCTCCTGGGCTTGTTGCCGCATCGCCTTGGTCGGCCGGCGGCCCGGCGACTCGGCATTCAGCACGGCCAGTTCGATCTGCAACCAGGCCCGGCGAATTGCCGTGGGCACCTGGTTGGAATCTACTCGCACACCGAAGTGCAGCGCGTCGCAAACGACATTTTTTTCCAGATGAAAGTCCCGATCCAGCAGATGGTCGCCGGCCAGGAAGCCGGTTCGCACGTCGTCGGTCGAGCCGCCCTCGGCACGCCCCGCCGCGAATTTCTCCAGCAGTTCGATCTGCTCCGGGCCGAACTGGTTCGTTTCCGGACCGACCACTCGAAAACATTCGAACGTCACGCTGCCCGACAGAAATCCCATGCCTGCAGTTGCCTTGTGTAAGAGAATCGCGCCAGGAACGGAAGGTTGTCAACCGACCCGCGAAGCGGGAGTCAAATCGCTCAGCAAGAAAAATGTATCGGCAATCCCACCCCGGAGACTTGGTTGCCGCGCAACGCACCGGCAAGCTCCAGCGGATCCGCGCCAGACGAACCGGCGCCGCAGTCGGCACCGGCGGAATGGCCCCGGCGCAACCGGCCGATCCACTGCAACCGGCTCGCCCCGGCGAGCGGCGGGCCTCAGCCCGCTGTTTCTCGTCCGCGCTGTATAATCCGGACTTCGCAATTCCGCGCGCTTACAGAGGCTTTCCATCATGAAACGCAGACAGTTCCTGGCCGCGGCTTGCGCCGTGCCGCTGCTGGCCGCCACTCGGACGCCGGCCGCTCCCTGGGAGCCCAGCCAGCGCTATCCCGACCCGCGGGTGCTGATCCTGGAACCGAGTTTCGCCAGGTACCGCCTGTCGTTGGCCAAGGTGGAACGGATCGCGACCGGGATGCGGTGGGCCGAGGGGCCGGTCTGGTTCGGCGATGGCCGCTACCTGCTGTGGAGCGACATCCCGAACAATCGGATCATGAAGTGGGAGGAGGAGACCGGAGCGGTCAGCGTGTTCCGGAAGCCGTCGGAGAATTCCAACGGCAACACGCGCGACCGCCAGGGACGGCTGCTGACGTGCGAGCATAACACGCGGCGCGTGACGCGTACCGAGTATGACGGTTCGCTGACGGTGATCGCCGACGGTTACGGCGGCAAGCGGCTGAATTCGCCCAACGATATCGTCTGCAAGTCGGACGGTTCCATCTGGTTCACCGATCCGCCGTTCGGCATCCTGGGACACTACGAGGGGACGCCCGCGGAACCCGAACTGCCGACGAACGTCTACCGCTGGGACCCGCAAACGCGGAAGCTGGCGGTCGTGGCGGGCGACGTGAGCCGACCGAACGGTCTGGCATTCTCGCCGGATGAGAAGAAGCTGTACGTCGTGGAAGCCGGTGTAATGCCGCGCGCGATTCGAGCGTACGATCTGGCGCCAGACGGCACTCGGCTGGGTGACCATACCGTGCTGGTGCGGGC
The DNA here is from genome assembly GCA_024102795.1 of Pirellulaceae bacterium. Classification (GTDB taxonomy): domain Bacteria; phylum Planctomycetota; class Planctomycetia; order Pirellulales; family Pirellulaceae; genus JAGFJK01. The sequence goes on along the minus strand of JAGFJK010000211.1, from coordinate 6,218 downwards.
CGAGCCGGATGGGACACCCGATGGCCTGCGAGTGGACGTGGATGGCAACCTGTGGGTCGGCTGGGGCATGGGCCGGGAGGGATTGGACGGCGTTTCGATCTTCAACCCGTCAGGCCAGTTGATTGGCCGCATCGAGCTGCCGGAGCGCTGCGGCAATCTGTGCTTTGGCGGCCGCCATCGCAACCGGCTGTTCATGTGCGGCAGCACGTCGATTTACTCGTTGTTCGTCAATACCCAGGGAGCCATGTAAGGGAACCGGAGTTGCCGCCAGGGTTCGGCGCGTGCACAATCAAGGCCCCGATTCAAGTTGGCTGTCCCGCCTTCGACGCCACGGTGCCTTGAGGATTCCCGCATGCCACGCCGCCGCCCGCCGGTTCGTTATACCGCTCGTTCTCGCCGTCCCCTGTTGGAAGCGCTGGAAGACCGTCGGCTGCTGGCGTCCGACTGGACCGATGAATTCAATTCCCGCGACGTGAACGGCGACTGGCTGGTCGCGCCCGTTGATGCCCTGATCCTGATCAACAAGATCAACCGCGATGGTTCGGGGCCGCTGCCCCTGCCCCGCCCCGCGGATACTCCCAGCTACGACACCAACGGCGACGGGCGGCTGGCCCCGGTCGACGTCCTGGCGGTCGTCGATACGATCAACAACGACTCGTCCGGGCCGCTGGTCACCACCGCCCTGGTCAACGACACCGCCGCGGGCGGCACCACCAACAGCGACCTGCTGACGTTCGATGTGCGAGTGGCGGGCCAGGTCAACGACGCCACGGGCATCCGCACGCTGCGGGGCATCTGGAATAACCAGACGCTGGATGTCGCTTTCACTCGCGGCGGGCAATACACGTTCGTTCCCCCGGCCGCCACCGACGGCAGCCAGGATGGGCCGCAAACCATTCGGCTGGTGGCGACCGACGCTCGCGGCAATTCGACCACCCAGACGCTGAACGTGATGTTCGATACCACGCCGCCCGTGCCCGCGTCGCTGGGTCTGACCGCCGCCACCGACACGGGCACCAGCAGTAACGATGGGATTACCAACCTGGTCAGCCCCACGGCTCAGTTGACGATCGAACCAGGCTCCTTCGTCCGCCTGCTGCTGGATGGCACTCAGGTCGGTTCGGAGACGACGGGCGGCAGCAGCCAGTTTCCGCTGCCCACGCTGCTGGAAGGCGAGCACGCGCTGCAGGTGATCGCCGAGGACCCGGCGGGCAACGTCAGCCCGCCGTCAGTGCCCACGACGATCCAGGTCGATCTGACGTCGCCCACGGCCGAGTTGAACCTGGACGCTCCGGTCCGCTCGGCAACCGACACGTTCGAGCTGGCGTTCAGCGAACAGGTGTCGAGTGCTGCGTTTTCCGCTGGCAGCTACACGGTCGAGCAACAAGGGAGCGGCGCGCTGCCCTTGCAGCAGGTGGTGTCGCGTCCTCCGAACATCGCGCAGCTCAGGCTGGCCAGCCCGCTGGACGACGGCAGCTACCACGTGCGGCTGACCGCGCCGCCAACCGACCTGGCGGGCAATCCGCTGGCGGGCACAATCGAATTCGCCTTCGACGTCGATCGTTTGACCAGCATCCAGCGCCTCTCGCCGGCCGCCGGCGAATCGCTGGTCAGCGTCACGCGGGAGACGATCGTCCGTTTCGATAACCCGATCGATCCGGCGACGGTCGGCGAGGACGCTTTCTACCTGGTGGCCAACGGCCAGCGCGTGGAAGGCCGACGGGTGGTGTCGAGCACCGAGCGGTTCATGACCTTCTTCTACGATACGCCGCTGCCTGCCGCGACTGAAGTCCGGATCGTGGTCGATGGCAACCTGATTCGCGGGCGCGACGGCAAGCTGCTGGACGCCGACCGGGACGGGCAACCGGGCGGCGTGGCCACGGCCGACTTCCGCACGCTGCCGCTGACCCGGATCGCGGGCACCAATGTGTTTGGCTTCGTGCGGGACTCGTACAGCGGCCAGCCGATCGTAGGCGCCACGATCCGAGTGGATGCGTTCCCCGAAGCCAATACGGTGACCGATGCCAGCGGGCGGTTCGAGCTGATGGACATGCCCGCGCCCGACTTCTACGTGCACATCGATGGTTCAACTGCCACCAGCGTGCCGGCCGGTTTCGCCTATCCCAACGTGGGCAAGCCGTTTCACAGCGTGCCGGGGCAGACGGTGCAGTTGGAAATGAGCGGCCAGCCATTCGACATCTTCCTGCCGCCGATGGCGCTGAGCGACGTGCAGGATCTTTCTTCCAGCGACGCGACCGTGGTCGGTTTCGGCGCGGCGGGCAAGGCGGAGCTCGCCCAGATGTTCCCCGACGTCGACCCGGCGATGTTCGACCGGATGGGCGTGACGATCGCGCCGGGCGCGGCGGTGGATGAACAAGGCAACGCCGCCACGCAGGCGATTGTGATTCCCGTGCCTGCCGACCGGATTCCCGCGCCGCTGCCGCCCAACCTGAACCCGTCGCTGGTGGTCTCGATCCAGGCGCCTGGCGCGACCAACTTCGACGTGCCGGCCTCGATCGCGTTCCCCAACCTGGATGGTCTGGCTCCGGGCGAAAAGACGCTGGTCATGTCGTTCGACCACGACGCCGGCCGCTGGGTGGTCAACGGCACGGCCACGGTCAGCGACGACGGGCTGAGTGTGGTCTCGGATCCGGGGACGGGAATCGCGGCGCCGGGTTGGCATATTCTGGCCACGTTACTGGGATTGGACGTGAAGGCCCAGGAGTACAGTTGTGGTGAGATTGGCGAGGCCGCGGCCACATCGGTGCGCAAAGACGCCGCCTTGATGTTGAACGCGCTCAGCCTGGGCGTGGAAGTGATCGATGTCGGCCCGGGGTCACTGATCGGCCGCATCCCGCTGCTGGGCACCGCCGTCGATATTGGCTTGGACGCCATCGCGTTCAGTCTGAGCGTAAGCGCGGACTTTGTTTCGGCGGGTGAGGCTTCCTTCGACAATATCAGTTACTTGACGTGGGCGGGCGGCGCGACCTCCGCGCTGGCATCGGTAAACGACGCTCTCCTGGTATTTCCCTTGGCGGACCCGGTGCTGGAGTCGATCGATGCGGGCGTCACGGCGCTTTCCGTGGGTTCCGCCACTTGGAATGCCATCAAGGCCAAAGTTGAATTCATCGAGTCGCTGGCCAATTGCGTGGCGGACGTCGCCGACGAAGTCGCGGCGGTCGCCGACCAGATTGGTCAGGTCATTGATGCGGGGGCCGAATTGCTGGATCGAGCCGAACAGTTGTATCGCAGCTTCCGTCATTGGGTCGTCTACGCGTCCGATACCGTGGCCCTGGCCAACGACGCTCCCGCGGAAGATACCGGAACGCTGGGTGGTATCTTCCGCCAGATCGAGAACATCTATTCGAATGGACTGGACGGACTTCAGACATTGTCCAGCAGCGCGTTGGGCACCTTCTCGACGACGTTTGGCCACTTGCAACAACAATTCCGCCAGGTGTCTGGACAGTTCACCGGTCTCGTGCAACGGACCACGATTCCGTCGGTCGGAGCGGCCATTGCTGTCGAAACGTCGGCCGGCCTCGTCTTGCGTGGACTTGCCAACCGAGAGGGAATCGCGACGTTTCAAGTTCCGCCCGGCGAAGTGGTCAGGATCACCGGCCACAATCCCGCTTCCAACCTTCGAGGCGAGTTCAATCTGCCATCGACGGCCTCCGAGCGGTCGCTGGACTTTACCTTGTTGCTGAACGATGATCCGGGAGCGGACCTCGACCTGGACGGATTGGATGACGTCGCCGAGCATACGTGGGGCACGCTGGCCGATAATCCCGACTCCGACGACGACGGCATCGACGACCTGACCGAGATCCTGCAGGGCCTCAACCCGCTGGACAACCGCGGCTTCCCCACGGGTATCATTGCCAGCCTGCCGCTCAGCGGCGAGGCGAAAGCCGTCGCCCTGGAAGGCTCGACGCTGGACGCCGGCCGGCAACTGGCCTATGTCGCCACCGGCTCGCACGGCCTGGCGATTGTCGACACGTCGCAGTTCAACAACCCGATCGTGCTGGGACAACTCGACCTGCCGGGCGATGCCACGGACGTGGCCATCGACACCGCTCGACAGCTCGCGGTCGTGGCCGCCGGCGCCGGCGGGCTGCACCTGGTCGATGTGTCCGATCCAATGCAGCCCGTGCTCGCGATGTCACTGGCGGTCAACGCCAACCAGGTCGAGCTGTTCGATGGTCTGGCGTATGCGGCCGTGGGTCCGAGCATTCAAGGCCTGGACCTGGCAACCGGCATGGTGCTCGAACAACTTTCGCTGGGCAGCGATCCGCTCACCGGCCTGGCGCGGGAAGGCAACCTGCTGCTTACGATGGATGACAACAACCTGCTGCGGGCGATCGAACTCAGCACGGCCGGCATGGTTCCGCGCGACTCGCTGGCCCTGCCACACGGCGGCGGACGGCTGTTCGTGGGTGGCGGCGTGGCCTACGTGCCGGCCACCAGCTACTTCCGCGGCGGCTTCGCCACGATCGATGTCAGCGACCCGAGCCAACTGGCGGTGATCAGCCAGTCGGATGTGGTCTCGCCGTTTATCGGTCCGGGCACGTTCATCTTCCCCAACGGTTCGGGCCTGGGCCTGTTGCTGGGCCAACCCGGCGGCCAGGCAGTGGCCGACGTGATGGACCTGTCGGATCTGGCCGAGACCAACGAATTGCTCACCCGCTTCAACCTGCCCGCGGCGCCGTTCGATGCGGCCCTCGGCTCCGGGATCGCCTTCATCGCCGACGGCACCGCCGGGTTGCAAGTGGTGAACTTCGTGCCGTTCGACAACCTGCGGCAGGCGCCGACCGTCACGATTCAAACCACGGCCATCGACCTGGATCCCGACACGGCCGGAACGCAGGTCCAGGAAGGCACCACGGTGACGATCCTGAGCGACATTCGGGACGACGTACAGGTCCGCAACGTGCAACTGCTGCTGGCCGGCCAGATCATCGCCAACGACGTGTCGTTCCCCTTCGACTTCTCGCTGGCGGTGCCCCGCATCGCGCAGCAGGGCGGCACGCTGAATGTGCAACTGCGGGCGACCGACACCGGTGGCAACACTACCGACTCGGACCCGCTGGTCTTACACATCGTGCCGGACACGTTCGCTCCCGCCATCGTGCAGGTGACGCCCGCGGATGGCGGGCGGCGGTTCGCGGGGCACCGCACGGTGGTGGTGCGGTTCTCCGAGCCGATGGATGCGGCGACGCTGACCGCCGCCAACCTGCAACTGGTCGCGCTGTCGAACCCCACCATGCCGATCGCGCCACAAGAGATCCAGGTGCGCCGCGACGGGCACGAGGTTCAGTTGACTTACCCGGCTTTGGCAGTGGACGACTACCGGCTGACGATCCAGACGGCCAATGTCACCGACCGCGCGGGCAATCCGCTGCTGGGGGACAACCTGGTCTCGCACTTCGCCGTCCTGGAAGACCGCGATCCCGGCGACACTCTGCCAACCGCCCTGGACGTGGGCCTGCTGGACGCCGTGTTCACGCTGGACGAACGGATCGGCCAGGACGAGCTGGGGGATCCCGACCTGGGCGACTTGATCGGCTTCCAGTTGGACCAGCCGCGCGAAATCCGCCTGGACCTGACCAACCGCACCGACGGCAGCCAATTGCGATTAATTGCCGACCTGGACGGCGATGGCCAGATTGACGGCGGCGAAGTGCTCCGCGAGACAGGCACTCCGGGCACCGGTAACCTGATGATCGTGCAGGATCTGGAAGCAGGTGCATACTTCGTGCAGATCCTGCGTTACTACAACGACGACGTCACCGCTTACACGCTGACCATCACGCCCGGAACGATCATCGTGCCGACCACGCCGTATGACCCCGGCGACACCTTCGGCGCGGCCCTGCCGCTGGGCACGCTTGTCTCGACCGCCGTTTCGTACCAGGACATGTACGGCGTGTGGGACACGGTGGACTACTACAAGTTCACCATCGACCAGCCGCGCGAGGTGCGCATCGACCTGACCGGCCGCCGGGAAGGCGGCTACATGCGGCTGATCGCCGATCTGAACGGCAACGGAACGTTGGACGGGGGCGAGGAGCTGCGCAGCGCGGGCACGCCAGGCTCGGGCGATGCCAATATCACTCAGGACCTGGAGGCCGGCGAGTACTTCGTGCAGGTCGTCCGCTACTACAACGACCATATCACGCCCTACACGCTGACCGTCACGCCGGGAACGATCATCGTGC
>JAGFJK010000201.1 GCA_024102795.1 Pirellulaceae bacterium | reverse complement strand
GGCTGAGGGGCCGCAGCCTGCGGCGGGAGCGTCTCCAGGCACTCCGGCGGCTGGTTCGGCAACTCGCCGAAGCGGAGAACCGGGGACCAGCAAACCCGAAGCGGGCGACATTCTGGCTGGCACCGCTACAAGGCCCGGCCCGATGCCGCCGGCCGACAATTCGCGGGCAGTCGCCGGAGGTGGTGCAGCCAGTGGCGAGACGCCGCCGGCCACTTCCCCCGGTGTCGGTGACACGGGGGCACCCGGTTCGGAGCCCATGGCCGCCGATGTTCCTCAACCGACCGAGGCGGCGGCCGACCCGGCGCGGGTGACCAGGATCGTCGTGGCGCCGGACGGTCTGCCGGTGGGGCCCGAAACGCGACGCGCCGAATCGCTGAAGCTGGCCTTGGCACTGGCCACCGAGATGCCGCTGGTGACGCGGATCGAACTGCACGTGCCGGGTACCCAGACAATCAAGGCGCCGCTGGATTTTCCCGCCGAACTGCTGGTGGGCCGCGAATTGACCGTGGCGGCCGGCGCGGGCTACCAACCGCGGATTCTGTTCCAGCCGCAACCCCAGGACTTGGGCGACACCCAGCGGCCCAGGATGCTGCGGGTGACGCAAGGCAGTTTGCGGCTGATCGGACTGCACCTGCGGTTTGAGTTGCCGGCCGACGATCGGCAGAGCTGGTCGCTGTTTTACCTGGATCGCGTCGAGTCGCTGTACCTGGAACAATGCACGCTGACCGTGCACAATCCCTACGGCAGCCTGCTGGACGACCGGGTGGCGTTCTTCGAAGTGGCTTCGCCCAGGGAAAACGATCCAGCGGCGAACGGTTCGGCGGCCGACGAGACGCGGGCCGTGGTGACCAATCTCAGTTTGCTCCGCTGCAGCGCGCGGGGCCAGGCGACGCTGGTCCGAGCGGAACGCAGCGTGCCGCTTCGCCTGACCTGGCAGCAGGGTTTCTTCAGCACCACCCAGGGCCTGCTCGACGTCGGAGGCCTGAAGACGCCGCCCCGATTCGAACAGGGGATCATCGGACTGGAACTGCGGCACGTGACCGCGGTCGTGGGCCCCGGACTGTGCCGGCTGCGCACCGAGGCGAATTATCCGCATCAGCGGGACGTGAACGCGCAGTTTGAGAATTGCGTGTTCGTGGCGTCCGAGTCGCCGTCGCCCCTGTTCGAGTACCGTGGGACTTTGTCCATGGAGGAGGTGCGGGCACGGATCACCGTCAAGGGGTTCGGCAACTATTACGACGGGACCGACGTGATCCTGCGCGTCCGCTCGCCCGAAGCGTTCGATCTGCCGTTCGACATCACATTCAGTCCCGAAGACCGGCTGCGGGCCGGAGACGAACGCTGGTATCGCGAAGTGGAACCGCAACCGGCCGCCATGCTGAACTTGCAGCTTCGAGCGCGACCGGGGCAGGCCACCGAGCAGCATACGCCGGCCGATTTCCAAGTGCTTCGCCGCGAGGAATCGATGGAAGCCCAGTCGGCCGGTTTCGATCTCAGCCAGATCCCGCAGTTTCCCAGCGACAAACTGCCTCCGCCTGGCGAACCGGCCAGCCTCCCGCCAGCCGCTGAACCCGCCTCCAGCCAGCCGGTCCCACCACTCTGATCGTACAGCACCTGTGGACCGACGGCCCGTCAACAAGGGACTTGCCCGTGTATCTGCGAATATTCTGCGGCGTGTTGTGCGGAGCGGCCGGCCTGGTGCTGGCCGGGTGCGGTGGCTCGGCCGGCCCGCCCGCCACGAATTCCCGGACCTTGATCTATTCGCGGGGCACCGACGCCGACACGCTGGACCCGCTGGACACGTCGCTGGGCGAAACGGTCGCCGTGCTGGTGAACCTGTACGACACGCTGGTGACCTACGACGACCGGACGCTGGACCTGGTCCCTTCGCTGGCCGAGAGCTGGGAGATGGGCGACGAAGGGCGGACCTGGACGTTTCGGCTGCGGCCGGGCGTGTTGTTCCATGACGGGACGACGCTGGACGCGGAAGCGGTCGTGTTCAATTTCCGCCGCTTGCTGGAAGATGATTTTCCGCATGGCTATGGCGCTCAGCGGCCGTACCTGCCGAATTTCGAGATGATCGAGTCGGTCGAGGCCGTGGGGCCGCTCGAAGTGCGGTTTCGCTTGAAGGCTCCCAGCGCGGTGTTCCTGAACAACCTGGCGATGTTCCCGGCCAGCATCGTCAGTCCCTCGGCCGTGCGGACGCACCAGGAGGCCCTCGGCGTGAACCCGGCGGGCACCGGCCCGTTCCGTCTGGATGCCTGGGAGCGTGACCAGCGGATCGTGCTGCGGGCATTCGACGACCATTGGCGGGGACGGCCCCAACTGGACCGCGTGATTTTCATCCCGGTGGCCGAGAACTCGATTCGCGCTCAGCAGTTGGTGCGCGGCGAGGCGCACATTACGGACAACTTGCCGCCGGCCGAGTTGGATGCGCTGGAGGGGCAGTCAGGGCTGGTGATCCAGGAGCAGCAAGGGTTGAATGTCGGCTATCTGACGATGCAGATGGAGCGGCCGCCGCTGGATCATCTGAAGGTGCGGCTGGCGATCTGGCACGCGATCGACAAGCAGCGGTTGATCGACGTGGCCTATTCGGGACACGGGCAGACGTCGGTCAGCCTGGTGCCTCCCGCGATGTGGGGTCACGCCGAGGGGTTGCAGGACCGGCAGTACGATCCGCAGCGGTCGCGGGAGCTGCTGGCCGAGGTGGCGGCCGAACGGAATCTGACCTTGCCGCTACGGATGAACCTGTTCTTCATGGAACAGCCCCGGCCCTACATGCAGCAGCCGCGGCAGATCGCCGTGTTCCTCCGCGACGCGCTGCAGCAGGTCGGCATCGAAGTCAAGCTGGTGCCGAACGACTACCGCCAGCATTTCCAGCGGTTGTCGGCGGGCGAGCACGACTTGGGGCTGGCCGGCTGGACGACCGACAATGTCGACCCGGATAACTTCCTGTTCAGCCTGCTAGACAAGTCGAACATCAACGATCACGGCGGCAACAACCTCAGCCGCTACGCCAGCGAGGAGGTGCATCAACTGCTGCTGGAGGCCCAGCGGGAGACGGACCGCGGGCGGCGCGAACAGTTGTACCGCCAGGCTCAGCAGCGGATTTTCGACGACGCCCCGATCGTGCCGCTGGTCCACACGGACGTGCGGATCGCGCAGCGTGCGGAGGTGCAGGGCTACTACCTGCACCCCTCGTCGCTGGTCCGCTTGCGGCAGGCCTCTATCGGAAGCGGGACCCGGTGATTGGTTTTCTTGCTCGCCGCTTGCTGCTGTCCCTGCTGACTCTGCTGGTCGCGGTGTCACTGGTGTTCGTGGCGGTTCGGCTGTTGCCGAACAACCCCGTGCTGGCCCGCTTTGGCCAGCACGCGGTTCCGGACCGCGTGGCGGACGAGATGCACAAGCAGGGCTGGGATCAGCCGGTCCTGGTGCAACTGGGGCGCTTTCTGCGGCAGGTGCTGACGTCGGGCGACCTGGGCAAGTCGTTCATCCGGCCGACGGAAAGCGTGGCGCAGGGTCTGAGCCGCAAGTTGCCGGCCACGATCGAGTTGGCGCTGGCCGCGTTGCTGGTCGCCGTGCCGCTGGGCATCGCGGCCGGTTCGGCGGCCGCCGTCTGGAGGAATGGCTGGCCGGATCTGATCTGCATGAGCGGTTCGCTGCTGGGCGTGAGCGTGCCGGTGTTCTTTCTGGGCATCTGCCTGATGTCCGTGTTTTCGCAGATGCCGACGGGCCTGCGACTGCCGGCCACGGCCGACTTCCAATCGCGCACGGGGTTTGTGGTTGTCGAGACATTGCTGGCCGGGCGGCTCGACCTGTTCCTGGCCGCGCTCAAACATCTCTGCCTGCCGGCGCTGGCGCTGAGTTCGATCCCGATGGCGATTATCGCCCGAGTGACCCGCAACAGCATGTTGCAGGCGTTGGCGGCCGACTACATCCGCACGGCGCGAGCCAAGGGGGGCTCGCGGTGGGGCGTGGTGCTGGGGCACGCGCTGCCCAACGCGGCGGTCGAAGTCAGCAACATTGCCGGTTTCCAGGCCGGCATGCTGCTCAGCGGCGCCGTGCTGACGGAAACCGTGTTCAGTTGGCCCGGCATGGGCCGTTACCTGGTGGAAGGCGTCAAGGACAGCGACTACGCGGTGGTCCAGGGCGGCGCGCTGGTGGTGGCCGCCATGTTCATCGGGTTGAACCTGCTGCTGGACCTGCTGCACGCCTGGCTCGATCCCCGCATCCGATTACTGCACTCCAGTTCGTGAACACCTCATTACCCGACATCCCACCGGCCGCCGTGCTGTCGGACCGCCCGGCATCAAGAGCGTGGAGACGTTTTCGCCGCAACCCGTCCGCGCGGGCCGGCGCGCTGCTGGTGGCGCTGTTCTGCCTGCTGGCCTTGCTGGCGCCGTGGCTGGCCCCGTACGGCCCGAACCAGCGCGATGGCCAGTTCCAGCCGCCTTCGTGGCGGCACTGGCTGGGCACTGACTCCAACGAGTATGACGTGCTGACGCGGGTGATCTACGGAGCTCGCCTGTCGCTCGTGGCCGGGCTGGTCTCGATTTCGCTGGCCGTGGTGGTCGGTGCGCCGCTGGGCACCGCGGCCGGCTACTTTGGCGGGCGAACCGACGCCTTGCTGATGCGGGCCATCGACGTCGCGCTGGCGTTTCCCAGCATCCTGATCGCATTCCTGGTGGTGACCGCGATGCAGCCGGGTTGGGCTCCGGTCGTGATCGCCGTGGCCCTGATCAACGTGCCCCTGATCGCCCGCCAGGTCCGCGCCACGGTACTCACGACGCGCGAACTGGACTATGTCACGGCCAGCCGCGCGCTGGGCGCTTCGCACTGGCATGTGATGACCCGCGTGCTGGCTCCGGCCGTCTGGAATCCGCTCATTGTGCTGGCCACGTTGGGGCTGGGCAGCGCGATCCTGGAAGTGGCCGGATTGTCGTTCCTGGGTTTCGGCGGCGATGCGGCGGACGCGGAATGGGGCAGCCTGCTGAACGAGGCGAAGAACCACCTCCGCACGACGCTCTGGCCCGCCGTGGGACCGGGCGTCGCCATCTCGCTGACCATTCTGGGATTCAACCTGCTGGGCGACGTTCTGCGCGACGCGCTCGATCCGCGGACAAGCGGCGAGCGGTAGGCGCTGCCTTCGCGGAGCAAAATGCGACAATCCGCTCCGCGAAAGTGGCGGGCAGCGGAAACCGACGTTCCCGCGGGCAATCCGGCAACGCGGCACACGCTACTTTCGCGGAGCGAAAGGCGACAAACCGCTCCGCGAAAGGACTGCACGGCGGATGACCGCTGACCACTGACCACTGACCGCTCATCACTCGTGATCGTATTCAAAGCGCACGGTCCGAGTGTCCTGTTCGCGGCCGGTGGGACGAGTGAGCGAGGAGTACAGCTCCGGCCGGCGAGCTTTCAGCCAGCGGACGCCCGTGCACCGCTCGCGCAGCGCGGGGTCCAGGTCGGCAATTACCAGGGCGTCGCCCGCTTGCCAGGTTTCGGCCAGGATCCGGCCGTAAGGGTCGAGGATCATGGCGTTGCCGGTTCGCACCTCGTCGTCGTCGGGACCGACGCCGTTGCTGAACACGAGGAACAGCCCGTTATCGTGAGCTCGAGCTGGCAGCCAGCGCATCAGCCAGCCGCGGCCCTTGTCGCCGCGCAGTTCGGCTTCGATCGCCGTCGGATCTTCCCGGCGGCGGTCCCAGAGCTGCCGGTCGATGACGCCCATCGCCAGCGGGCTGCCCGACTTGCAGCCGCCCGTTTGATGCGGGGCCAGCAGCAGCTCGGCTCCGGCCAGGGCGCAAGCCCGTACGTTTTCGATGATGTTGTTGTCGTAACAGATCAGCACTGCCGCCCGCGTGCCGTCCGGCAAGTCAAAGACCGTGTACTGGTCGCCCGAAACCATGTGCGGGCTGACGAAGCAGTGCAGTTTGCGATGCACCACCGCTCGCCCGTCGGGCATCGCCACGATGTAGCTGTTGTACATCCGCCCGTCGTCGGTCCGTTCGACCAGTCCCGCGCCAACGCTCAGGCCGTACTGCCCGGACCACTCGCGCACCTGCCGGCAGGCAGGCCCGTCGGGTGCCGGTTCGGCCAGCTCCCAGAGTTGCTCCCGGCTGAGCTTCCGCAAGTGCCAATAGCCCGAAATGCAACACTCCGGAAACACGACCAGTTGCCCGCCTTGCCGAGCGGCCTCCTCGACAAACTGGCGGATGCGCTCCAGGTTGGCCCTTTTGTCGCCGGGTGCATGCTGAAACTGAACGGCGGCCACGCGCAGCGGGTTCATGGCAGGGCAATCCTGGTGCGATACTGACTACTGGACAACTCACCCGTTCCCGACAGGCGGCAGCTCCCGCAGGAATCGTTGCAGTTGCTGCCAGTATTCGGCGGTGTCGGGATCATTGTGGTCGCTGCCCGGCATCTCGACAAACTGCTTGTGAGGGCCGGGGATGGCGGCAAATAGGCGACGCCCCAGTTCGAATGGCACGAGCTGGTCGGCCGTGCCGTGACTCTGCAGCACGGGGCCCGGGTACTGGCCGACGTACTGCAGGGAATGGTAGCGGTTCCGCATCAACCACCGCACGGGCAGCCAGGGGAACAGGTGTGCGGCCACGTCGGGCATGGAGGTGAAGGTTCGTTCCAGGACCAGGCCGCGGGCACCGTGACGGGCCGCCAACTGAATGGCGACGGCCGCGCCCAGCGAGCGACCCATCAGCACCACGTCCTCGGGCTTCAGACCCTCGGTCTGGCAGAGCCATTGCAAGGCGGCCTCGGCGTCCGCCACCACTCCCGGCTCGTCCGGCCGTCCGGCGCTGCGGCCATATCCTCGGTAATCGAACACGAAGACGGCCACGTCGGCGTCGCGCCGCAATTCGTCCAAGGCCCAGGCACAATCGGCCACGATATCGCCGTTGCCGTGGCAGTACAAGACGTACGCGGCCGGGTTCTCATGCGGCAGATACCAGCCCACCAGTGGCGTGCCGTCGGCCGATCGGAAATCGACTTGCCGGTAGTCCAGTCCCGCGGGCTGCCAGTCCCCGTCCGTGCGACGCCAGCCGGGATAGACCAGATCGGTTTCGAAGAACATCAGCACGATGACGATGATGCCGTAGGCCGCCACGGGCAGCGCCGCCAAGCGAAGCCTGCGCCTGCGTCGAGCACGTGGTGGTTGGTCTGGGGGAATCACAGTGGCTACGCCCGTCGCGAGCATGAACCGGCGGAAGTTCGCGTCGCACGCTACTTTCGCGGAGCGAAAGGTGACTATCCCGCTACTCTCGCGGAGCGAAAGGCGACTATCAGGATATCGCCTATTGAGTCTGGGTCCCACCCGTCGGCAAGCAGATGGGGGGAGGAGCAAGTTCCGGCTGGGGCGCCGGCGCGACGCCGGTCGGCAACGCGGGAAAGAGCATCCGCAGCAGCGTTCGGTCAACCGAAATCGGCTCGCTCGACAACGTCGCGGGCGGCTCGCTCCATTCCAGCGGGGCTTCGTCCACCGCGCTGCAGGGCTGGCACGGTCCGTGCGGAACCGGGGTTTCCCCCGGCGATTGTGTGCGGACAATCGTCGGCTCGACCACTGGCTGCGCCGGTGGCTGCTGTTCGCCGGGCGTCCACTCGGCCGCCGGCGCGCTACCAATCAGCGGTTGCAACCGTGGCGTGAAGGCCGATGGCCGGCTGACGACCATCGTACTGATGGCCAGCAGGCTGACCACGCCCACCACAAGCCAACCGATCTTCATGCCATTGACCATCGTTGTCCTCGGCGGGCCGCTGAACCATCGGCCGGCCACCACTCTGGCCGTCAGATCATCCATCAATCGACGGCCCGGCGGGCGGCACGCAGCCGCGCGCTGCGGGCCCGCGGGTTGGCGGCAATCTCGGGCTCGGTCGGTCGAATCGGTTTCTTAGTGAGTACCTCGTATCGTTTATCGTCACGAAAGGCCGTCTTCACGCGTCGATCTTCCAAGGAATGGAAACTAATCACGACCATTCGCCCCCCCGGACTGAGGTAATGCGGAGCACGCTCCAGGATGGCTTCCAGCGACCGGAGCTCCGAGTTGACCGCGATCCGCAAGGCCTGGAAGGTCCTGGTCGAGGGGTCGATTCGCTGGCCGCGGCGAGGCGGAAAGCACTTGCGGACAATCCGCGCCAGCTCGGCCGACGTGCGGATCGGCCGCTCGCGCCGAGCTTCCACGATCCGGCGAGCGATCCGGCGGCTGGCCCGCTCCTCACCAAATTCGTAGATCAGGTCTGCCAGATCGTCCTGCCGCAGGCGTTCGACCAACCGCCAGGCCGGTTCGCCCTGGCTGACGTCGAACCGCAGGTCCAGCGGACCGTCCGCATCAAAACTGAAGCCCCGCGACGTGTCGGCCAACTGGTCGCTGCTGAGTCCCAGGTCCAGCAGCATGCCGTCGACGGTCGTCAAATCTTGTTCAGCCAGCACGCTCGGCAAATCGCAGAAATTGGCGTGGATCAGTCGCACGGGCAACCCCGCCAATCGGGGCGCGGCGGCCTGGAGCGCCGCCGGGTCGCGATCCAGGCCCAGTACCAGCCCGCCGGGAACCACCCGCTCGGCCAACAACCGCGTATGCCCCGCCCCGCCCAACGTGCCGTCGACCAGCACCTGGCCGGGCCTGGGGTCCAGCCACTGAAGCACTTCCTGGGGCATGACCGATCTGTGCAGCGGGGCGGGCGAATCCAACGTGTCCTCGGCTGAAGAGCAACCAAACGGAGAATCGGCTCCGGCGACGATCCTGTCCGGCGCGCAATCAATCTTTCCAGGATCTGGGCCTGGGCTTCCTCAACTTACCAGGAAAGTTGAGAGGCGAATGCATCGGAAACGCAATCCCAGCGTAACCGCGGTCGGCTGGTCCGGCGGCGCGGCACAGCAGTTCCGGCGTTGCTCACCGCGCGAGCGCCACTTTCGCTGATAGTCGCCATTGGCTCCGCGAAAGGAGCGGCATAGTCGCCTTTCGCTCCGCGAAAGTAGCGGGCAGCGGAAACCAGTTCTCCTACGGGCAGTCCGGCAACGCGGGACGCGCTCCTTTCGCGGAGCGAAAGGCGACAATGGCCGTGCGAAAGGCGCCTCACGTCAGGAAAAGGCAAACGACCCCGGGCACGTCCTTGTGCCCGTTCGGGTCGGTGCCTGCAGCGCCCGCATTCGGCGAAGACGCGAGCGCTGCGGTTCGCGGCCGAGCATCCTTGCTCGTACCCGCGGAAGCCCCAACTTGGGAAAAAGTTGTTGAGCGTCAGTCGGTGGCCGGTAACTGACCCTCGGACTCCCGCGCCGGGCGAACCGTCGGACGGACGTTTCGAGTGGCAGCGGATTGAAAAGCGGTTTCCGCCAGTTCGTCGTACCGCGGTTGTTGCTGAGCGTGATAGGCGTCCCAGCTCGCGCGGTTCCAGATCTCCAGATGGTCGCGGACGCCCAGCAGCACGATCTCGCGCTGCAGGGACGCCAGTTGAGCCAACTCCGTGGGGATGCGAACGCGACCCTGGCCGTCGATTTCGACCGACTGGGCCTGGGCGTAAAAAAGTCGACTGAAAGCTCGGACATCCTGCGAATTGGGCGATCCCTGGTTGAGCTGCTCCGCCAGTCCAGAGAGCACCGCCTCCGTGTAGAGGGCCAAAGATCCGTCAGTTCCCGGCGCCAGGTACAGAACCGTGTTACCAGCCTTCGTCAACGCATCCCGGAGTGGTTTGGGGATCGCCAGGCGAAGCTTGTCGTCCAGGGCTCGATGAAAGGTCCCCGTGAGCAGCATGGCTTCCCATTCGTCACCATTTCCCACCACTGACGCCCAAGCATACCCACTTCGCCTTTGGCGTCAACACAATTCTGGCGACCTGGTTCCACCAGCGGCGGGCCGGTCTTCCTAGGTGTCGGAACCGGAAGACTTTAACGCTCGGAAAATTTTTTAGCGGCCCGTCTCGAACCCGGTCAGTTCGCGGTACAACTCGGCGTACCGCGCTACCATCGCCGGCAACGAGAACCGCTCAGCGACCCGCTCGCGGTTCGCCGCACCGAGCTGCTCAGGATGCTGCAACTGATGAATGTGCAACAGTTTAGAGATGAATTCCTGGGCCTGGCCGAAAGTGAAAATCTGCTGCTCGCCCAGCGGCCCCAGCACCTGTCGGACCCCGCTCACTCGCGCGACCAGCACGGGCAAGCCGCTGGCCATCGCCTCCAGGACCACGTTGGGCATGCCCTCCCAGCGCGACGGCAGCAGCAGCAGCGAGCTGGCGGCCAGCAGCCGGGGCACGTCCACCTGCCAGCCGGCGAAATGGACCCGGTCGTTCAAGCCCAGGCGAGCGGCCTGAGCCTGCAGGGCGGGGCGTTGGGGACCGTCGCCCACCAGCAGCAGATGCTGGTCCGGAAGGGCCGCGAAGGCCGCCGGAAGGACGTCCAGCAGCCAGTCGACCCCTTTCTGCGGGTGCATCCGGCCCACGAAGATCCAAGGCCGATGTCCGGGTGGCACGCCCCAGCCGGTGAGTGCCGCGGGCGGCAAGTTCTGGTAGCCAGCCAGGTCGATCCCATTGGGAATGACCCGTAGGCGTTCGCGGGGAGTTCGCACGGTCTGTTCGCAGTAGTCCGCCACGTCGTCGCTGACGCAGGTCACGAATCGCGCCCAGCGGGCGGCCCAGCGTTCGATCACTTGCCGGGTCCCGGACGGGTCGGCGACCCGCACGCCGAGCACGAGGTTCTCGATTCGAGCTCGCCGCGCCGCGGCTGTCCCCACGACGTTGGCGTGAAACAGGAACGTCTGCACCACGTCGGGTCGCTGGAATTGCCAGAATTGCCTCACCTGGTGGATGGCCGACAGGATCTGCCGCTTGCGGGTCAGGCCCAGAAAGTGGGTCGGAATCCGACTCTCCGCCAGGGCGTGCACCAACCGGTCGCGGCCGGCGGGCGGAGGCGGGGCCAGCGCGAACACAATCGGTTCCATGGCGTGATCCGCCGCCAAACCCTGAGCCAGGTGGACCAGGCACTGTTCCGCTCCACCCACGCCCAGTTCGGTCGTCAGCAGGGCGACGCGCGGACGCCTGCCGACCCGGTCGGGATCGGACTGCCTGGCAGTCTTCTCGTCTGCGCCGGTCTTCTGATGTGGGTGCCTTGCCATCGTGGGTCCGACGATCTCTACTCGCATCAATGACGACTGAACTGGATCAGTACGACTTTGCCCTGCCCAAGGAGCTGATCGCCCAGCATCCGTTGCCGCACCGCGCGGATGCCCGGTTGCTCATTGTGGACCGGCGGAGCGGCCAGCTCAATCACGCTCACGTGCGCGATCTGCCGGAATTGCTTAGTCCGGGCGATTGCCTGGTGTTGAATGATACGCGGGTGCTGGCGGCGCGACTCGTGGGGCGCCGCGAGGGGACCGGGGGCCGCTGGTTTGGCCTGTTCCTGGCGGGCGACTCTTCGGGGCACTGGCACGTGCTGAGCAAGACGCGCGGCAAGCTGCGGGCGGGTGAAGCGGTTCTGGTCGAGGGGCGGGGGACGAACGAGGAGTTGCGGCTGAAGCTGGTGCAGCGCCTGGAAGATGGCGGCTGGCTGGCACAGCCGACGGGCCACCACGCCGGGCAATCGCCGCTGGGGTTGTTGGAACGTTTTGGCCGCGTGCCGTTGCCGCACTACATCCGCGACGCGGAAATGGAAGACTCGGACCGCGACGACTACCAGACGGTCTATGCAGCTCGCCCCGGAGCGGTGGCCGCACCGACGGCCGGGCTGCACTTCACGCCCGATCTGCTGGAACGGCTCCAGCGAGCGGGAATTCAGCGGGTGATGGTCACGTTGCATGTGGGGGCCGGCACGTTTCGCCCGATCACGGCCCAGCGGTTGGAAGAACACCAGATGCACGGCGAGTGGTGCGCGATCGAGGCGGCGGCGGTCGAGCGGCTGGAGGCGGTGCGCGCGGCGGGCGGACGGATCGTGGCCGTGGGAAGCACGTCCGTGCGGGTGTTGGAAACGGCGGCCTGCGACGGAACCTTGCGGCCCTGGCAGGGCGAGACGCGATTGTTCATTCGCCCGCCGTACCAGTTTCGCGCCGTCGACGCCCTGATGACCAACTTTCACCTGCCCCGCTCGACCCTGCTGGTCATGGTCCGCACCTTCGGCGGCGACGCCCTGTTGCGGCGGGCCTATGAACAGGCGATCGAGCAGCGATATCGGTTCTTCAGTTACGGCGACGCGATGCTGATCCTGTGACCGGCTACCGGCACTGGTTACCGGCGGCCGAGCGATGCCCTATACTGCCGGCAACTGGGCCGCACTTGCAGCGGCTGGTCCCGACGCCCGCGTTCAAGGAGTTGCCGATGTCCGTCGTCGAAACGGAACATGTGCTGGTCGTTCCCACGGCCCACTTCCACGAACTCGGCTACTTCGAAGGTTTCTCGGCCGATGCCCGCCGCTACCTGGATGCCCTGCTGAACTCGGACCTGCTCAGCTACCGCCCGCGCGAGCAGATGGAGCTGGACCCCGGCTTCAAGCAGTTGATCCCGTACGTCATTTTTCGCCACACCGACCAGCAAGGCGCGGTCAGCCTGTTCCAGTATGTCCGCGGGTCGGGGCAGGGCGAGCAGCGGTTGCACCGCAAGCAGAGCATTGGCGTCGGCGGACATATCTGCTCGCACGACGCCCAGAGCCCCTCGGGCGGCCATGCGTACCACATCGGGATGCAGCGCGAGCTGGAAGAGGAAGTCTCGATCGAGACAGCGTACCGCGAGCGTTGCGTGGGACTGATCAACGACGACGAGACGGAAGTCGGCCGGGTGCACCTGGGCGTCGTCCATCTGGTGGACGTGGAATCGCCCGCCGTGACGCCGCGCGAAGCGGATCTGGCCGAATCGGGTTTTGTTCGGCTGGAGGAGCTGCTGGCCGACACCAGCCGCTTCGAGAGCTGGTCCCGCATCTGCCTGGAAGCCTTGTTCCGCTGATGGTCGTCAAGCCTGTCTACATGGACAATCACGCCACGACCCGCGTGGACCCGCGTGTCGTGGAGGCGATGCTGCCGTACTTCACCGAGCGATACGGCAATGCGGGCAGCGCCAGCCACGCCTTCGGCTGGGACGCCCGCGATGCGGTCGATGCCGCTCGCCAGTCGATCGCGGCCAACCTGGGAGCCAGCCCGCGCGAGATTGTCTTCACCAGCGGCGCCACCGAAAGCAACAACCTGGCCCTGCGCGGCGTCTGCCAGCGCACTCGGCGGCGGGGAAATCACCTGGTCAGCGTGACGACCGAGCACAAAGCGGTGCTCGACCCGCTCGCGCGGCTTGGCCGGCAGGGTTTCGAAGTCACGCTGCTCGACGTGCGGCCGCACGGGCATCCCCAGTCCGGGCTGCTCGACGTGCAGCGTGTCGTGGATGCCTTGCGGGACGATACGCTGCTGGTCTCGGTGATGCTGGCCAACAACGAGATTGGCGTCGTGCAGCCGCTGGCCGAGATCGCGGCCGAGTGCCGACGGCGTGAGATACTGTTGCACTCCGACGCCACGCAAGCCGTCGGCAAGCTGCCGGTCGACGTCCGCCGCCTGGACGTGGATCTGCTCAGCTTTTCCGCTCACAAGCTGTACGGTCCCAAGGGCGTGGGCGGCCTGTTCGTGCGTCGCCAGGGATCGCCGGTCCGGTTGCAGCCGCAGATTGACGGCGGCGGGCAGGAGCAAGGGGTGCGCAGCGGGACGCTGAATGTGGCGGGGATTGTGGGCCTGGCCCGAGCGCTGGAGCTGTGCGTTGAGGAACAGCCGGATGAGCGGGCTCGGCTGCGGGAGCTGCGGCAGCGGTTGTTCGATGGTCTGCGGCGGTCGGTCACGGACCTGCAGTTGAACGGGCCGGTGTTCGACCCGCCGGAACTGCGGCTGGCCGGCTCCCTGAATTGCAGTTTTCCCGGTGTGGACGGGGAAGCGCTGATGATGAGCATGGGCGACCTGGCCGTGTCCAGCGGCAGTGCCTGCACGTCCGCGGACCCGCAGCCCAGCCACGTGCTGCGGGCGCTGGGCCTGAGTGCCGATTTGACTCGCGCCAGCCTGCGATTCGGCCTGGGCCGGTTCAACAGCCAGGAGGAGGTGGATTTTGCCGTGGAGCGGGTTGGCGAGGTGGTGCATCGCCTGCGGCAGATGGGGTGACAATTGACCTCTGGGGTCGATTTGGCAGGATGGGGAGCCTCGGCAAAGTAGCTATCACGCTCCGCGTGGCCTGCCAAAAAGTGGCTGTGCAGCCGGGAGAGCTTTCGGGCGGGATCGGTTCCATGCCCGCCTGGCCCCCCTCCCCGCTTCGAGACCGTGCAGCTTTTAAGTTGTAGGCATGTCGGAGATTACGGCCCCTTTGGCTCCCTCCCCGGCTTCCGGGGAGGGCTGGGGAGGGGTTTTTAGAGGCTGATTGGGACCACGCCATTCACCGAGGCCGCGAAGGACAAGGTCCCACGCGATTGATATTTCCGAACAGCGAAGGCGCCATTGGCAACTTCTGCTTGCGGATAAGGGTAGCCAGCATCGGCATGAAAATAACCTGGTCACGGTCGAGCGGA
>JAGFJK010000189.1 GCA_024102795.1 Pirellulaceae bacterium | reverse complement strand
GGCGCGTCGGCCGGCGGCGAGGGCGGCTGCAACTGGCGGGCGTCGCCGCGGAGCCAGCGGGCCAGCAACTCCAGTTGCTGGTCGGTCATCTGGTTCTTCAGCGGATCGGGATGTTCCGCGAAAGCCGGCATCCGATCGTTCGACTCCGGATAGAACCGCTCGCCGCTGGGGTTGGCGATGAACTCCTTCAGCCACTGGACGCCGCCGTAGCCGGTCAGGTCCGGGTACGAGCCCAGTTCGCCTTGATCGTGGAACTTGTGGCAGTCGGTGCAACCGAAGTTCACCAGCGCCTCGCGGCCCCGTTCCAGCGTGCCGTCGGCCTGGGCCTTGACGATCGCCTCGCGCTCGGCCGGCACGTCCGCCTCGGCCACCAGCAGCGCGATCAGGTCGTCGCGCTGCGCTTTCACGTCGTCGTCCGCCTCGCCGAACGTGTCCTGCACAAAGCCGGCCATCTCGCCCTCGGCATGTGCCGTCTTGCCGAACACGTGGTCGCTGGCGATGCCTTGTTCCGGATCGGTACTCAGGAACTTCATGAACCAGGCCGACGTGCCGAAGCCGTACAGGTTGGGCGCCGACACTTCGCTGGCCGCGATCCCCTGGCCTTCGGCATCCAGGTACGGATGGCAGCTTGCGCAGTTGCGGGCGAACAACCGCGGACCCTGGGTTTCAGGATCCTCGCGCTGCAGCGTGATCGCTCCGCTGCGGGGAATGCCGTAGTACCCGACCAGGTCCCGCACCCGGTCGTAGTCGTGATGTCCCTGCTCGACCGCCTCCAGAAACTCGCGCGACGCCTGGAACCGTTCGTCGTATTTCTTCTTGGCCTCGGCATCGTCCGGGAACTTGTTGGGGTCGTACGTGTACCAGCGAGCGTAGTTGTCCTCCTGCATCGCCTCGAACGTCAGATACACCGCGCCGCCCAGCAGACCCAGCAGCACGACCACGTTCACCCAGTGCCCGATGCGGAAGCGGCCGATCAGCGGCATCAGGCAGAGGTAGCCGAAGACCAGTCCCGGCACCACGATCGCGCCGATAAACTCGTCCTCGAACTTCTTGAGCAGTTGGAACAGGAACAGAAAATACCATTCGGGGCGGGCGGCCGAGTACAGTTCCGACGGGTCCGCCGGAGCGCTCAGTTCGGCCCCCAGCGCATGGATCGGCACCTTGCCGGCCAGGACGCTGATCGGATTCCAGTGCAGCACGGCCAGCAGCACCACGGCCATCAGCGCCAGGCAGGCCACGGCATCCTTGAAGACCTGGTGCGGCCAGAAATACTGATCCGGCCGGCGGGGCGATGATTCGGCCGTGATCCCGTGCCGGCGGAACAGGGCGATGTGCATCGCCAGGAAGATCACCAGCAGCGCCGGCAGCACGCCCGCGTGCAAGGCGAAGAAGCGGGTCAGCGTGAAGTGGCCGTAGTCCTGTCCGCCCACGACCAGCTTCTGCACGTACTCGCCGCCCGGCGGCAGCGACATCAGGTTGGTGGCCACCTTGGTCGCCCAGTAGCCCTTCTGGTCCCAGGGCAGCAGGTAGCCGGTCAGCCCCAGCGCCAGCACGATCAGCATCAGCACCAGCCCCATCCAGTAGTTCATCTCGCGCGGCGCCTTGTACGCCTTGTCGAGCACCACCTGCAGCAGGTGCACCGGCAGCAGCACGACCATCGCCTGCGCCATGAAATGGTGGATGCCGCGCAGCAGCCAGCCGCCCGCCATTTCGTTCTGGATGTAGTACACGCTTTCCCAGGCGTTGTTGCTGCCGGGGCTGTAGCTCATCCAGAGAAAGATGCCGGTCACCGCCTGCGTGACGAAGGCGAACACCAGCATGCTGCCCGACACGTAACGCCAGCGGGCGCCGCCCGGGACGTTCTCGTACAGGGATTCGTGGACCAGGTCACGGTAGCCCGTGCGGTGGTCCAGCCAGTCGCCAAACCGCTTGACTAGAGCGCTCATATTTTGGGCTTCATATCCGGGCGGCCAGTGTAGAAATCCAGGAACTTGATCCAGACCTCGCCGGTGTCCTGCAAACGCTGCGTGTCGACTTCCAGCGCGTCGAGCGGCCGCGGACTGGGGTTCTCCTTGCCGGGCCGATCCAGCTTCTCGCCGCTCAGCGCGAACGCGCTGTTATGGCAAGGACAGTGATAGAAGCCCTGCGGCTGCTCGGCATCCGCGGCCTTGAACGTCACGGCGCAGCCGGCGTGGGGGCAGGTGGAGTGCAGCACCTGCACCTCGGACGAACCGGCCTCGCGACGCAGGAACACCGCGCCGATCGGCTGATTCGGGGCGAAGTTCCAGGCGTCGAGCTGGTCGGCCAGCACGGGGAAACGCCGCGGGACGCCGTCGTCCGGCACGGCATCCAGAGTGGCCACGCGGACAAAGCCTTCCTGCCCGCCACCACTTGCTTGCCGATACTTGCCCGGCACCTGCTGCTTGCGGATCAACGGGTCCAGCAGCACGGCCAGCCCGGCGCCCAGCGACACCAGGGCGCCCACCGCTCCGGCGGCCAGCGCCCCGAACTCGACGAGAAAATTTCGGCGAGGCCGATCATTGGCAGCAGCCGGAGCTGTGCTTTCGCGTGATTTGGACATGGCTCCACTTTCAGCTCATGGCATGTCGTTGCAACCAGGCGGTCGCGGACTGAATGGGTTGTGGGCGGGATGTCGGGGGGGGAAACTGGGCCGGATGCCGCATGCCGCTCGTCGCCGGGCCGCGGGCCGGCGGACCGCGATCCGCCGCGCGGCGGCATTATCCCATGGCCTTGCGCACAGCGTCAAGCACTCGCGGTGCGACTTCCTCCCAGTCTCCGGCCACGAACGCCCCGGCGGCCGCCTTGTGTCCGCCGCCTCCAAACTGCTCGGCCAACCGGCTGCAATCCATCTGGCAACGGCTGCGGAAGCTCACCTTGTAACCGCCCCCGGCCTGCTGGATCAGGATCACCGCCGCCTCGGTCCCCTGGATCCCCAAGGCCAGGTTCACCATGTCCTCCGTATCACTGGTCTCCGCCCCGCACTGGGCAAAGTCGGCATGCTGGATGTGGGTCCAGGCCAGTCGGCCGTCGAGCTCGGTGCGGATCCGCTGCAGCACCAGGCCGCGCAAACGCACTCGACCCAGCGTGTCCCGCTCGTACAACTGGCCGAAGATCTCCGGCGGATTGGCCCCCGCGTCGGTCAATCGCCCGGCCAGCCGGTAGGTATCGCCGCGAGTCGACGAGAAATGATACCAGCCGGTGTCGGTGGCCAGCGCGGCGAACAGCGGCACGGCGATCCGAGGCGTCAAAGCCACACCCAGCTCGTCGGCCAGCTCAACCACCAGCCTGCCAGTCGCCTCGGACGACGTGTCCTTGAACAGCTCCGCCCCCAGATCGTCGCCGCTCACATGATGATCCACCACCACCTTGCGGCAACTCGCCTGGCGCAGCACATCGGCCATCGGTCCGAGCTGTGCCCAGGCGCTGGTATCCAGCACCATGATCAGGTCACAGCCCGACAGGTCCGCGAGCTGCACGTCCTGTCCCAGGGCCTGAATCCGCCGCTCGGGATCGATGAACGCCAGGTTGTCGGGAGTCGCCTGGCCATTGACAATCCGCACCTGCTTGCCGACCGCTTCCAACACGGCGGCCATTCCCAATTCGCTGCCCAGCGCATCGCAGTCCGGCCGGATATGGCTGGTCAGCAGGATGTGGTGGCTGCCCTCGATGATCCGGGCCAGTTGCGGCCAATCCGCGCTCATGTGCGAGGTTTCCCTTCACTTCACTAGAATTTCCAATCGCGGATCCGCTGGCGAGTATCCTCGACATCCCGACGCAATTGTTCCTGAAGCTGCTGAACCGAGTCGAACGGCTGAATGTCCCGCAGTCGGGCCAGAATGTCAACCTCGACCACCTCGCCGTACAACGAACCGATGAAGTCGAGCAGGTGCACCTCGAACTTCGGCCCATGTTCGCCGAAGGTCGGGTTGGGACCGATGTTGATCGCCGCCTCCCAGGTGCCCTGAGCGGCCAGGGCCCGGCCGGCATACACCCCGGGCGCCGGGATCAACGTGTCAATGCCGTCCAGGTTGGCCGTGGGAAACCCGATCTGCCGGCCGCGCCGGGCGCCATGAGTGACCAGGCCACGGACGCGGTAAGGACGGGTGAGCTGCCGGGCGGCATCCAGCACCTGGCCACCGCGGACCAGATCGCGGATCCGGCTGCTGGAGACGTACTGGCCGCCGATCTCGATCGGCTCGACCACGTCCAGCTCGACGCCGCTCTGCCGGCAGAGCTGGCGAAGCGTCTGGAGGTCGCCGGCCCGTTCGTGCCCGAACCGGAAATTCGGACCCTCCACCAGCGCCCGGGCGCGGAGCCGCTGGCACACAATCCGCTGGAAGAATTCGCCCGGCGCCAGCCGCAGCAGCGCGTCGTCGGTGGGATACGCCAGCACGGCGTCGACGCCCAGTTCGAACAGCAGTTCCGCCTTGCGTTCGGTCCAGGTGAGCGGTGGCGGCGCGGAACCCGGCCGCAGAACCTGCACCGGATGGGGATCGAAGGTAAAGACGATCGCCGGTCCGTTCAACCGCCTGGCCCGCTCCAACAGCCGCTGGACAATCCTGGCATGACCCTGATGGACTCCGTCAAAGTTCCCAATCGCGACCGCACCTCCGCGCAGTTCGATCGGCAGCGTGTCCAGCGTGCGCAACAGTCTCATGGTCGGGCAGTCGGCCGGGGAATAGGGAACAGCGAAGGAACATCGGCGGCGGGACGTCAGACAACACGGCGTTTCGTGCCGGCTCAGGGCGGCTCATGGCGCGGCCCGTTGGCCAGGGCACTCCAGGCCG
>JAGFJK010000181.1 GCA_024102795.1 Pirellulaceae bacterium | reverse complement strand
CGGCCTGGCAACCTGGCCGGGGGCAGCGTGATGGGCGGCATGTCGGAAACACGCGGCGCGGACTGGGCCTTGCCCAACAGCACGCCACAAGCCACCGGAGTAACCCGCCCGTTGCACGTCGCCTGCTATCCGGACCGGTTGTTGATTCTGCCCGACCGGGGCGATTCTCGACCGCCCAAGGTCGTGATGCTGCCGGCCAACACGGCCGACGGAGTGGACACGTTCGTGCAGGCCGTCTGGGACGTGATGGACGGCTGGGGACTGGCCCTGGCCGGCGGTTACTGGAAACCGATTCTCTACGTCCAGGTCCAGCCGAACGCGGAGCGGCGGTTCCAGGACCTGCAGACCCTGCTCCAAGGCAGCGGCCTGGACGTGCGGAGGAAACAGCCATGAGCCGACGAGCGCGGCAAGTGCCCGAAGGCGCCGGGCAGGATTCGTTCCTGGACATCGTCGCCAACCTGGTCGGGATCCTGATTATCCTGATCATGGTCGTCGGCGTGCGGGCCAAGGACGCGCTGCTGGCCGCCAGCCGCACGCCACCTCCCACGGAACAGGTGGAGGAGCTGGCGCGGGCGGTGAAGCAAGTCGAATCCGAGACGGCGGCCCTGGAAAGCGACTTCCAGCGGCTGCAGGGCAACCTGCAACAACTAGCCATGGAAATCGATTACCGCCGCCGCGAGCGGGACCGCTTCCTGCAACTGATCAAGACCGCCGAACTGACCCTCGACGAAAAACGCAGCCAGCTCACCCAGTCCGAACAACAGCAGTACGACCACCTGCGGCAACTGGCGGCCTTGAACAGCCAACTGGAAGACTTGAAGCGCAGCCAGCAGAGTCTCAAGTCGCAGGCGCCTCCGTCGGACGTGATCGAGCATCTGCCGACGCCGCTGGCACAGACCGTGTTCGGCAAGGAACTGCACCTGCGCCTGGAACGCGGCCGACTGACCTACGTGCCGCTGGAGGAGCTGGTCGAGCAGCTTAAGGCCGAGGCGCCGCAGAAGCTCTGGAAACTGAACCAGGCGGAGGAGATCACCGAGGTGCTCGGACCGCAGGGCGGCTTCCGCATGAAGTACACCTTGCGGCAAATCACCCAGTCGGTGCCGACTCGCGGCGGCGCGGCCACGCAGCGGCGGATCGAACTGGACCACTTCGTCCTGCTGCCCGTCCGCGACGACCTGGGCACACCGCTGGCCGAAGCTTTGCGGGAAGGCTCCGAGCTGGACACGATCCTGGCGGGCGAGCGACCCAAGCAGACCACCGTCACCGTGTGGGTCTATCCCGACAGCTTCGACGGCTTCCGGCAGCTCAAGGAATACCTGTTCCGGCGCGGCTTTCTGTCCGCTGGCCGCCCGCTGCCCGCCGGCGTCCCGATCGGCGGCTCGCCCGACGGCAGCCGTTCCTCGGCCCAGTAAGCCGGCTACGGCCGCACGGGCAAGGCAACAGGACCAGGCGCCGGGTCCGCACGCCGGCGCCTCAGGGCTGCTCGTGGTCCAGACGGCGCACCTGCGCCTCCTGGACCTGCTTGCGGCGGACCTTGCGCACCAGAACTCGCACCGCGCCCCGCTCCAGCACGTCGCCTCCGCGGACTTCCCTGCCCAGGTGCCCGCCGACCCATTCTCCCAGCGTCTGCGCGCCGCTGGCCGGAAGGTCGGCCGTCAGGTCGATGCCCGCCGTGGCCTTCAGTCGCTCCAGCGGCAGCCCGCCGCCGGCCGACCAGGACGCTTCGGATCCCACGAGATGTGCCGGCAGGCGATCGAATTCGTCCTGGATCTCGCCGACCAGTTCTTCCAGGATATCCTCCAGCGTGACCATGCCGACGATTCTGCCACCCGCGTCTCGCACCACCGCGATGTGGGTGTGCTCGCGCATCATCCGCTCCAGGCAGTTGGCGATCGCCTGGTCGTCCCGAATCGACGGTATCGGACGAATGATCGCACGAAACGAGGGGTTCTGCGGGCTCAGATGCAGCGTGGCCACGATGTCCTTGAAGTTCACGTAGCCTATCACGGACTGCGGGTCGCCCTTGTGTTCCACGACGGGAAAGCGAGTGTGCATGTCGAGGTGGGCGGAGATCAGGTTCTCCGACAGCGAGGCGTTGGCATCGAGCGTGCTCATCTGTTCGGTGGGGAGCATGATGTCGCGCACCCGGCGCGAATGCATTTCCGTCGCCCCGACAATGATCTTCTCCTCGCGCTGGCCGATCAGCCGCATGCCGCGGACCAGGGCCGCCGCGGCGCGGAGGTCTTGCAGTTCCGCCATCCCAGGCTGGTCCGCCTTGCCCGATCCCAGGTGACGTTCACCCCACGACATGACGCCCATCACGATCGTCTCGAACAACCAGACCGCCGGCCAGACGCTGAGCGAGAACCAGCGCATGGCGGGCGACAGGGCCAGGCAGACGGCCTCGGCATGGCGCAGCGCGAACACCTTTGGAATCAACTCGCCGACAATGATGGTCACCACCGTCAGCGGCAGCACCACAATCCCGATCGCCAGCACTTCCGCCGCGGCGTCGGAGACAGCCCAGTGACTCGCCAGGGCCGGGGCCAGATTCTCCTCGGCGCCCGCACCGCCCACGGCCGCCGCGATGGCTCCGACCAGCGTGATCCCCAGTTGGACGACCGCCAGGCTGGCCTCCATGTTCTGCTTCATGTACAGCGCGACTTGGGCCCCGCGGCGGTGATCGTCCACCAGCCGCTGCAGGCGGCCAACGCCCACGGATGCCAGGGCAATCTCGTACCCGGCAAACACACTGTTGACGCCAATCATGGCGGCCATCACGGACAGTTCAAACATCCACATGCGGTACCTCGCGCACCATCCGGCTGTTCCGCTACCCGGTTGCTACGACGGAACCGCCGGTGCGGACTTGAAACGCCTCGTAGACTCGAGGCACCACCAGAATCGGCGCCGGCACTCGAACCACGGCGCCGCCTGGTACGCTCTCGGAGATTGTTGCTCCACGGCGTGTCTCCCCTTTAATCTCCCCTTGAAGTCCCGTCAGACCTCGCGCTGCGACTCAGGCTGATCGGACTTCACGCCGCAAATGCCCGGCACGCCTCTCAGGATCTTTCCCGCCAGCAGCACGGCCAATACCACTGCCACGGCGAACCACAGCCAGGCGGGTACTCTCGAGACCCAGATCCGCGCTCCGCCGATCAGCGACGGTTTCGAAATGGTGGAACTCATGCTTTGGAGACCAAGGTAGTTGAGCTTCTCCAGTGGCGGCGCCAGGAGTTCGTAGGAACCATGGCGCTTCGCATACTCGACCGTCACGGTCTGACCAACCCGCGAGGTAGTCACACTCTGAACGCCCTCCTGCCGCCGAAACCATTCCGCCAGGCCGTGGTCGTCGGCGGGAAGACTCTGGCAGCGGATCGAAATCCGGTACGACGTGTCCATGTTGGCCACCAGGCCGCAAGTTACTGCGATCACCAGCGCCGTCGCCAGCAGCGCGGCCAGGCTGAACTGCGGGCGTGTGCTGGGTCGGCTGGCCATGTCGGATCCCCACCTTGACTTGAACGTGGATTGATATCAATATCGGCTTAAGTCACAGCCAGGCCCAGTGCCCGCCACTCAGTCAAGCAGACGCTGACGCGGGTTGCAATCCAACTGGGCCGCTGTTGGTTGTCGCTCCGTCGAGGGGAGGTTGTCTTGCTAAGCCGTGTCGCAGCATGTTTCGCCGCCCTGCTGGTGGCGTCATCGCTGGCGGCCTGTTCGCCACTGAAGGTCCAGGGAGATCACGCCGATCGGCGGCTGGTGCTGACCGGCTCCAGCACCGTGGCGCCGCTGGCCTTGGAGATCGCCAAGCGGTTCGAGACGCGGCATCCGGCGGTACGGGTTGACGTGCAGACGGGCGGTTCGTCGCGCGGGATCGCCGACGCGCGCCGCGGACTGGCCCACGTCGGCATGGTCTCGCGAGCGCTCAAGCCGGACGAAACCGATCTGCGGGCCTTTGCCATCGCCCGCGATGGCATCTGCCTGATCGTGCACCGCGACAATCCGATCGGAAAACTGTCGGACGAACAAGTCGCGGCGGTGTACCGGGGAACCGTCGCCAACTGGTCGGCCGTCGGCGGCCTCGACGCGCCGATCACGGTGGTTCACAAGGCCGAGGGGCGATCGACCCTGGAGCTGTTCCTGGATTACTTCCAACTGAAAAACACCGACGTGCGGGCCGACGTGGTGATTGGCGACAACGAACAAGGGATCAAGACGGTCGCGGGCAACCCGCATGCAATCGGCTACGTTTCGATCGGCACGGCCGAGTACGACGCGCAGCAGGGGATCCCGATCAAGTTGCTGCCGATCGGAGCCGTCGCCGCATCGGTGCGGAACGTGGCGGACGGCTCGTTCCCGCTGTCCCGGCCGCTGAACCTGGTCACCCGCGAGGAACCGGCCGGACTGGCCCGGGCGTTCATCCAGTTCGCGCAATCGGAGGCGGTCCACGATCTGGTCCGGGAGCAGTATTTTGTTCCGCTCGCGCCGTGACCTGCTGCTGGTATGGCTGCTGCGGAGCTGCGCGGTGCTGGCCGGCGCGATGGTGCTGCTGATCGCCGCGTTCCTGGTGCTGGAATCGCTGCCGGCGCTGCGTGTCGTGGGCCTGGGCCGGTTTCTGACCGACGCCTCCTGGCATCCGGCGGCGGCAGCCGACGAGGGACAGTTCAATCTGCTGCCGATGCTGGCCGGCACGCTGCTGGCGACGGCCGGCGCGGTGACGGTCGCCACTCCGCTGGGAATCTGCTCGGCCCTGTTCTGCCACTTCTATGCGCCGCCGCGGCTGGCGCGGGCCTATCGGCGGCTGATCGAGCTGATGGCCGGCATTCCGTCGGTGGTCTACGGTCTCTGGGGACTGACCGTGCTGGTGCCGATGATCGCGCGGTGGCAGCCGCCGGGAGCGAGCCTGCTGGCGGCCGTCGTGGTGCTGAGCATCATGGTGTTGCCCACGATCGCGCTAGTGGCCGACGCGGCGGTGGAGAACGTGCCGCGCGAGTACCTGCGGGCGGCGGCGGCGCTGGGGCTGTCGCGCTGGGGCACGATTCGCGGCGTCGTCCTGCCGTCGGCCCGATCCGGGCTGCTGACGGGCGTGGTTCTGGAAACCGGGCGGGCAATCGGCGAGACGATGGCCGTGCTGATGGTCTGCGGCAACGTGGTGCAACTGCCGCGCAGCGTGTTCGATCCCGTGCGGACGCTAACCGCCAACATCGCCTTGGAAATGGCCTACGCCCTGGGCGATCACCGCTCGGCCCTGTTCGTCAGCGGCCTGTTGCTGCTGGCGATGATCGTGGTGCTGGTCGGCGCGGCCGAGCTGACAGGCAAGGAGCGCGCCGATGGCTGACCGCCTGGCGACCGTCGTGGTCTGGACGGCGGCACTGCTGGTGACCGGCGTGCTGCTGTGGCTGCTGGGCGACCTGGCCTGGTCCGGTGCGGGACAGCTCTCGTGGTCCTTCCTGACCGAGGCGCCGCGCAACGCGGGCCGCGAGGGTGGCATCGGGCCCATGCTCGTCTCGACCGGTCTGCTGCTGCTGGTTTGCCTGAGCGTCTCGCTGCCGGTGGGCTTGGGAACCGCGATCCTGCTGGCGGAGTTCTCCGCGTCGGACAACCGGCTGGGACGGCTGGTGCGGCGGAGCCTCGACGTGCTGGCCGGCGTGCCGTCGATCGTCTTCGGTCTGTTTGGCAACGCCTTCTTCAGCGTCTTTCTCGGCTTGGGTTTCTCGATACTCAGCGGCGGGCTGACGCTGGCCTGCATGGTGCTGCCGATCCTGATCCGTTCGACCGAGGAAGGCTTCCGTTCGGTGCCGGCCGACTACCGCATGGCGGCCGCGGCGCTCGGCTTGTCGCGCACCACCACGCTGCTGCGGTTGTTGTTGCCGGCGGCGATGCCGGGCCTGCTGGTCGGCCTGGTGCTGGGAACGGGCCGAGCGGTGGCGGAGACGGCCGCGCTGATCTTCACCAGCGGGTATGTGGACCGCCGGCCAGGCTCGCTGCTGGACTCCGGCCGAGCGTTGTCGGTCCATATTTACGATCTGTCGCTGAACGTCGCCGGCGGCAACGCCCAGGCCAGCGCCACCGCGCTGGTTTTGATCCTGCTGCTGCTGCTGATCAACGCCGCCGCGTCCCGGATCATGGACCGCTGGCTGCGGCGGAGGTTGATCAGCGTATGACGGGACCAGAAGCAGCCGATTCGCCGAGCGGCCGGCCGCGACCTCGGATCCGGGTCGAGCGGTTGTCGCTGGCCTACGCCGGCCAGCGGGTTCTCGACGACGTGACCCTGGAGATCCCTGGCGGTTGCATTACCGCGGTGATGGGTCCGTCGGGCTGCGGCAAGACGAGTTTCTTGAACAGCCTGAACCGCTTGACCGACCTGATTCCGGGCTGCCAGGTCGAGGGCCGCATTCAGCTCGGCGACCTGGATATCCGTTCGTCGCGGACCGACGTGGTCGAACTGCGGCGCCGGGTGGGCATGATCTTCCAGAAACCCAATCCGTTCCCGCTCTCGATCCGCCAGAACCTGGACCTGCCGCTGCGCGAGCACGCCCTGGGGTCGAAGCGCCAGCGGCGCGAGCTGATCGAGGAGGCCTTGCGGGACGTTGGCCTGTGGGACGAGGTGCGCGACCGGCTGGAGAACCCCGCGCAGCAGCTTTCCGGCGGGCAGCAACAGCGGTTGTGCATCGCGCGAGCGCTGGTGCTGCGTCCCGAGGTGCTGTTGCTGGACGAACCGTGCAGTTCGCTGGATCCCATTTCGACGGACGTCATCGAAAGCCTGATCGAGCGGTTCCGCCAGCGATTGACCGTGGTGATTGTGACGCACAATCTGAGCCAGGCGCGTCGCCTGGCGGACTACGCCGCCTTTTTCTGGACCACGGGCGGCACGGGCCGGCTGATCGAACATGGGCCGCGGCACCAGATTTTCGAGTGTCCGCAAGACGCGCTGACCCGTTCCTACGTCGCCGCCCGCGGCGCGTAGGCCAGGCGAGCGGCGGGCTTCGCGAGCGGCGAGCGTCAGCCCGCTGTTTCTGCGGTGCCTACTGCCGGGCGCTCGAAACCAACAACCGTGGCGGCGGCCCGCATTAACCACGATCCAATCCGTAGTCAGGGTGGCGGCTGTGGTGCCGAACGACGAGAATGCGAAGCTCTCGGTTGGCCACCCGAAAGTAGATTCCGTATGGGAATCGCGTCAAAACGCAGCGACGAATCGTCCCTCGCACGATGGCGTAGCGCTCTGGGCTCTCGGCGATTCGCCCAACGGCCTGATCAAACTCGTCGAGGAAGTCCGAGCCAAGCCCCGCAACTCGCGAATCATAGAACCTGGCCGCTTCGACCAGTTCGTCATTCGCGGCGGGATGGTACACTACTCGCATCCCAGCGACTTTCGCGCTCTGGCGATTGCCTCCGAGTGGGAGACCGCCTGAACGGATCCCCTGTCGAGTTCGGCGTCACGCCGTTCCGCCAGGTCGAGAGCCTCAGCTTCCTGGACCTTCTTCTCGCTCGCGTCGGCCGTTGGATTCAGACTGGCCCACAACCGCTGAGCCAGTCGAATTCTTTCTTCGAGCGGCAGCGCCAGCGCTTCCTCCGTCAGTTGCAAAATGCTGGCCATGGACTCTTCCCCCTGGAAAAAGGTGTCAGGTACCTTTTTACCCCAGGTACCTTTCCTGCCCCCCAACCGTCCTACACGGGAAACAACTCGCCCACGGGCAACTCCAGGCCGGGCAGCACGTCGCCGCCTTGCAGCGTTTGGCGGTCGTTGCACATTGCCGGCGGAGTTCCCGGCGAATGCACCTGCACGGTGCGAAAGTAGGGATCCACGATCCACACCAGCCGTGTGCCCGCTTCCAGGTAGGCCCGCACTTTCGCGTGGATTTCCTCCTGCCGATCGGAAGGCGAGAGAATCTCCACGGCCAGTAGCGGCGGACCAGCGATCAGCGTCAAGGATGCTGAACTGCCGCGAACCGTTTCGCGAGCGAAGTATGCCACGTCGATGCCAACGATCGTATCCCGCTCGTGGCTCAAAACACAACCCACTTCGCCCGAAAACAACTCGCCAGCCAGCGGTTGCTGTGTGGCCAGCCAGTGTCCCAAGAGAAACGTGATCCTTGCTTCCACCCAAGCGTGGGTCCGGTTGCGATAGGTCATGGGCTTCTCCAGGAGCCGGCCTGCTATGAGTTGCCGGTCCGTGCCATCGTCGGGCAAGGCGAAGAACTCTTCCGCCGTCATCCTGGTTTCTGCCTGGGTTGCACTCATATCCAATCATCCCGGAGAACTGATGAGCGAGTCGTGCCGCTTCCGTATGATCTTTCCGTGATTATAGTCGCCTGGTCGCGCCCAGTCAGGTCTGGCGGCACGGCAGTGCTGGTAATCTCCAGCCCAGGCTCCACCGCTTCCTACGACAAGACGTGTTGCACGAAGCGCGGCAGCAGCGACTCGGCTTCGGGCGTGTCGCGGCAGGATCGTTCGAACTGGTCCAGCGCCTGCCCGCTGATCTCCTCGGCATAGTGCGGGTAGGCCCGCAGCCTGGTCAACAGGTCCTCGCGGCGGATCTCCGGATGGAACTGCGTGCAGTAGATCGGCTTGCCAGGCAGACAGAACGCCTGGTTCGCCGACCGCTCGGTGGCGGCCAGGTGAATCGCCGCGTCGGGCAGCCGGACCACGTGATCCTCGTGGCCCATCTGAGCCCAGAAGACGGGCGGCAAAGTGGAAAACAGCGGATCGACCTGGCCGGCGGCGGTGAGCGTGACGAGGTGCGTGCCGACCTCCGACCGGCTGCGATCGTTCAGCACCTCGCCGCCCAGCGCGCGGGCCATGGCTTGAAAGCCCCAGCACGAGGCGAACGTCGGTTGGGCGAAGTCATTCAGTTCACGCATCGCTTCCAGCGCCCGCTCCAGCCACTCGCCCCCCGCCGCCACCGAATACTCGCCGGCCCCGCCCAGCAGCACCACGTCGGCTCCGTCCAGCGTGTGGCGTGACGGCACGCCGCCGAGCAAATCAAACACGGCGATCCGGTCCGTCGAACAGTGCAAGGCCCGCGCGAAGCAGCCCACCTCATGCGCCCGCATTGGATCGTGCGGGTTGCGGACCTGCAGCAGAAGATAACGAACTTTGTGCCACATGGTTCGACGTCAGTCCGGCCAATCCGCCGTCACCCGCTGGATGCCCTCGCCCACCGCCAGCGCGATCCGATCCAGTTGTTCGCAGGTAATCACCAGCGGAGGCATGATCACCAGCACGTCGCCCAGGGGCCGCATCCAGACGCCGTGTTGCAAGGCGTGCCGGCAGACGTGATACCCGCGCCGCTGCCGCCAGTCGTACGGCTCGCGCGTCGCCCGGTCGCGGACCAGTTCCACCGCCGCGATCAGACCTCGCTGCCGCACGTCGCCCACGGCGGGCAGCTTCCGCAATTCGGCCAGCCGCTCGGCGAGCCGCCCGGCCAGCGCCGGCAACCGTTCCAGCGTCCGCTCCTGCTGGAACACGTCCAGCGTGGCCAGTCCCGCGGCGGCGGCCAGCGGGTTCCCGCCATACGTGTGCCCGTGGAAGAACGTGCGCGTCTGTTCGAAGGTTCCCAGAAAGGCCTCCCACACCCGGTCCGTGGTCAACGTGGCCGACATCGCCAGGTAGCCCCCCGTGAGCCCCTTGCCCAGGCAGAGGAAATCGGGCGTCACCTGCTCCTGCTGGCAAGCGAACATGGTCCCGGTGCGGCCAAAGCCGGTGGCCACCTCATCGGCGATCAGCAGCACGTCGTAGCGGCGAGTCAGCTCGCGCACGCCCCGCAGGAATCCGGGCGGATGCATCACCATTCCGGCGGCGGCCTGGATCAGCGGTTCGATCACCACGGCGACCAGCTCCTGGTGATGCTCGCGCAGCGCCTGCTCGACCAGTCCCAGGTAGTAGTCCCCGGCGCCTTCCAGGGCCACTCCGGGCGGCAACCGGTACGTATCCGGCGCGGGCAGGCGCAGCACGTCGAACAGCAGCGGCCGGAACATCTGGTGGAAGCGGGCCACGCCGCCCACGCTGACGCTGCCCAGCGTGTCGCCGTGGTAGGCGTTGTCGAAGGCCAGGTAGCGGCGCTTCTCCGGCCGTGGCTGGCCGCACTGCCGCCAGTACTGGAAGGCCATTTTCAGCGCGACTTCGACGGCCGACGCACCATCGCCGGCAAAGAACACGTGGGTGAGTCCCTGGGGAGCCACTTCGACCAGCCGGCGCGCGAGCTGGATCGTGGCGGGGTTCGAACAGCCCAGCGAGGTCACATGGGCCACCTGGTCCAACTGCCGCCGCACCGCCTGGTCCAGCACCGGGTGGCGATGGCCGTGGACGTTGCACCACAGGCTGCTGACTGCGTCCAGGTATTGCCGCCCCTCGACGTCGAACAGCGTGCAGCCTTCGGCCCGCTCGATGATCAGCGGTTCGTACTCCGCCATCTGCGTGAAGGCGTGCCAGACGATCTCCCGGTCCCAGCGTTTCAGGTCGTCCAAGGATGGCTGCATGGCAAGCGAGCCGGCGGATGCGGGCGGGCGCGGGAAAGTGCCGGGCGACGTGCCTACCACTGCACGATCACGCGTTCGCCGACGCGGATGCCCAGCATCAGGCTGGCACTGACCCCGACGATCTCCAGTTCCAGGGTGCCGCCGGGCCCCAGCACGGCCAGGAACGTCGACTCCGGTTCCTGATGGTCCCGCGTGAAAATCCCCTGGGTTTCGTGTTCGTCACAGCGAATGAGCACCGTTTCGTCGCGGGGCGCGTTCTCCAGTTGGTCGGCCGTGATGTCGGTAACCAGATTGCCGTCGGCAGAGATGGAAACCACGGTCCCTTCGATTCTTCCCGGCACTGTACGGACTCCGGTGCAATAGAGACTCCGTGGCGATCCAATCCACTCCGCCTCTGGAAGCGGCGTTCAACTCAGGAAGCGGCCATTGTAAAACGTCACCCCACGGCCGCCAATCGCCCCTCACTTCGGAGCGGTCGCCGGCCGCGTGTTGCCGCTGGTCAGACGCTCCGGGAAGCCAGTTTCACGAATCCTTCATCGTCGGCGCTGGCTCCATCCGGCAGCGAATCTACTCCGTCCCCAGGATCAGTTCCAGGCAAATCCGCTTGATTTCCGCCGGGTTCGCGTTGGGACTGCGTTTGCGGGCCTGGCCGACCAGGGCGCCGATGGCCTGCTGCTTGCCGCTCCGCACGTCGGCGACAATCCGCGGGTTGGCGGCGAGCAGTTCCTGGCACAGCCGGACCAGTTCCGAGCTGTCCACGGCTTGAATGCCCAGGTGCTGCATGGCCGCGGCGGCCCCCACACCCCGCTCGACCATGTACTGCAGCACCTCCCGGCCGCGGCTGGTGTCCACCAGGCCTTGGGCGACAGCGGCGAGCAGTTCGGCCAGAGCGGCCGGCCCGACCGGGTAGCGGTCGATGGTCGCGGATTGCTCATTGAGGTACCGCAGCACTTCCTGCTGCACCCAGTTGCTGGCTCGCTTGCCATCGCCGCTGGCATCGGCCACGGCGATGAAGTAGTCGACCAGTTCGCGGCCCTGGTTCACCAGCACGTCGCTGTCGTAGGGATCGAGCCCGTAGGTGGCTTCCAGGCGCTGCCGAAGCTGGGCCGGCAGCTCCCCCAGTTCCCGCCGCAGCGCGTCGACCTGCTGTGCCGTGATGCGGACCGGCACCAGGTCGGGGTCGGGAAAGTAGCGGTAGTCGCTGGACTCTTCCTTGTGCCGCTGGGCGCGTGTCAGTTGCGCCTGGTCGTCCCAGCCGCGGGTCTGCTTGGGCACGTCGCCCAGGCGCTGGCCCGTTTCGAGCCAGACCTGGTACTGCCGCGGCGCCTCGTACGCCAGGGCCCGTTCGACCGCGCGGAAGCTGTTCATGTTCTTGACTTCCACAATCGGCGTGGCCACCGGGCCATCGGGAGTCGCCAGGTGCAGATTGATATTGGCATCCACCCGCAGGCTGCCTTCCTGCATGTTGCAATCCGACACCTGCAGGTAGCCCAGCAGCAGCTTGAGTTCGGTCAGGTAGGCCTTGGCTTCCAGGGGGGAGCGGAGGTCGGGGTGGCTGACGATCTCCAGCAAGGGCGTCCCGGCCCGGTTCAGGTCGATGCGGCTATCGGCCTGCCCGGCCGCTTCATCGTGCATGCTCTTGCCGGCGTCTTCTTCCAGGTGAGCGCGGATGATGCGGACTCGCCGGGCGGGGAAGCGTCCCTTGGGATCCTGGATCTCCAGGAACCCGTGCTGGGACAAGGGCAGGTCGTACTGGCTGATCTGATAGCCCTTGGGCAAGTCCGGGTAGTAGTAGTTCTTGCGGTCCCACTTGGTGAAGGCGGGGATTTCGCAGTTCAGGGCGAGCGCCGTTTTGATCGCCAGGCGGATCGCTTCCTGGTTCATGACCGGCAGGGCGCCGGGCATTCCGATGCAGACCGGGCAGGTCTGGGTGTTGGGCGGCGCGCCGAACTGCGTGCTGCAGCGGCAGAACAGCTTGCTGCGCGTCTTCAGTTGCACGTGGACTTCCAGGCCCACCACAATCTCGTAGGGCGATGCGTTCATGGTAGGTCGGGCCTGCGCTGATGCCACGCCGTGACTTGCTGGAACATGTACGCCGCGCGCAGCAGGCGGTCTTCCTCGAAGGCCGGGGCCTGCAGGTGCAGGCCGATCGGCCAACCTTCCCGCGTCGCTCCGCAAGGAATCGAGATCCCGGCCAGCCCGGCCAGGTTCGTGCCGACGGTGTACAGGTCTCCCAGGTACATGGCCAGGGGATCGTTCAGCTTGGCTCCCAGGGGAAAGGCGGCCGTGGGCGTGCAGGGGCCCACGATCAAGTCAACCTCGGCGAACGCCTGGTCGTAGTCGCCGCGGATCAGTCGCCTGGTTTTCAGGGCCTTGAGATAGTAGGCATCGTAGTACCCGGCGCTTAGCGCGTAGGTGCCGAGCATGATCCGCCGCTTGACTTCGGCGCCGAAACCTTCGGCTCGGCTCTGCCGGTACAGCCGCACCAGCGGCGTGTCCAGTTGGTCCACCCCGGCAGTGTCGCCGGCCGCCTCCAGCCGCCGCTGCTCCTGGCGCAAGTCGGCCCGCATCTGCCGCTCATCGGTCCGATGACCGTAGTGAGCGCCGTCGTAGCGCGCCAGGTTACTGGAGGCTTCGCAGGGGGCAATGATGTAGTAGGTGGCGATGGCGTAGCGGCTATGGGGCAGCGAGACGTCGCGGATCTGGGCTCCCAGCGAGCGGTACACGTCCAGCGCCTGCTCGGTGGCCGCGGCCAGTTGCTCGTCCAGGCCTTCGCCATAGTGTTCGCGGACCCGTCCCAGCCGCAGCCCGCTGAGCGGTTGGCGAACGGTTTGCGAGTAGGGCGGCACGGGCGCCGGCGCGGAGGTGGAATCCCGCGGATCGTGCCCGGCGATCGCTTCCAGCAGCAGGGCCGCATCCTCGGCGGTGCGGGCCAGCGGGCCGATCTGGTCCAGGCTGCTGGCGAAGGCCACCAACCCAAACCGGCTGACTCGGCCGTAGGTCGGTTTCAGGCCGACCACGCCGCACAGGGCGGAGGGTTGGCGGATCGAGCCACCGGTGTCGGTGCCCAGCGACAAGGGGGCCATTCGGGCGGCCACGCAGGCCGCCGCTCCACCGCTCGACCCGCCCGGAATCCGCTCCAGGTCCCAGGGGTTGCGCGTGGGGTGAAAGGCCGAGTTTTCGGTGGAGCCGCCCATGCCGAATTCGTCCAGATTCGTCTTGCCCAGCAGGACGCCGTCGGCCGCCCGCAGCCGCTCGACGACCGTGGCGTCGTAGGGCGGGACAAAGTTGGCCAGCATCCGCGAGCCGCAGGTGGTCACCTGGCCCCGCACGCAGATCAGATCCTTGACGGCCACCGGCAGTCCGCCCAGCAATCCCACGGCCTGGCCGCCTCGGCGACGGCGATCCACGTCGGCGGCCGCGGCCAGCGCCTCGTCGCCGCCCACTCGCAGAAAGGCGCCCACCGCGGGGTCGTGGCGAGCGATACGATCCAGGCAGGCTGCCGCGATCTGCTCGGCCGAAACGTCTCCGGATCGCATCCGCTCCAGCAGTTCGCTGGCGGTCTGGTCAGTCAGCGAGCTCATCGCATCAGCTCCGGCAGTCCTCGCGTGCCCGGTGGCCACCAGCCTTCCGGGTCACTCGCCCAGCACGGCCGGCACCCGGTAACACTCCCCGTCGTGCTGAGGCGCATTGGCCAGCGCCGCCTCGCGGGGCAGGCTGGCTTGCGGCTCGTCGGCGGCCAGCACGTTCGACAACTCGACGGCGTGTGCCATCGGCTCGACGCCGGAAGTGTCGAGCTGACCGAGTTGCTCGACAAATTCCAGGATCTGCGCCAACTGGGGAGCGAGCACGTCCAGTTCATGGTCGGACAAGCGCAGGCGGGCCAGCAGCGCCACTTTCCGAAGGTCGTCGCCCGACAAGCTCACTCGGAACTACCTTCCTGCAAGGAGGCGCTTACTGCCAGGAGCCCCAGGGTCTGCCAGGAGCCCCCAGGTCTGAGCGCCAGACAACCGGGGACGCACCCGCGACGGCGCCCGCGACGCCCGGATCTCAGCCGCGGGGCTTGGCCGCTTCGCCCGCGGGCAGGCGGAACGGAGCCTGCCGCACCGCCTTGCGGACCGCTCCGCTGCGAATGCACTGCACGCAGATGCGGACCGTCTTGCGAGTTCCGTTGGCGGTCGAAATCTTGACCTGCTGCAGGTTCGGTTTGAACTTGCGTCGCGTGATCCCGGTGACCTTGGTGCCGACGCCGCCCAGGTACTTGGCTTTGCCGCGCGTCTCGATCGCGTTGCCGACCTGAGTCTTCTTGCCACAAATTTCACAGACGCGAGCCATAACCGTCCTCGTCAGCGACTGCCCGCCGCATCCGGCGGGCGGCGCGTGGGGCGCACCGCGTCGACCGGGATGGCAAGCGCCAGTGGTTT
Source organism: Pirellulaceae bacterium (assembly GCA_024102795.1). Taxonomy (GTDB): domain Bacteria; phylum Planctomycetota; class Planctomycetia; order Pirellulales; family Pirellulaceae; genus JAGFJK01. The sequence goes on along the minus strand of JAGFJK010000181.1, from coordinate 5,495 downwards.
CGGTGAAAACTCGCAGTATACCGCTTTCCGCCGCGGCTGCAAGAGACGTCCGGCGACGGCGTTGACAGGGCCGCGCGGCGGGCGTACCATGGCCCGCTTGGCTCGCGGGCCACTGCGTGCGCTGGGCTCCCCGCCCGGCGAGTTGCCTCCTGGCCCGCTCGTTTACTCCCGGTTCAATTGTGTCTTTCAGTCTTCGCCCACGTCGCGGAGAGGGTGAGCTTCGATGGCCGTACCCAAGCGGAAACAATCCAACTCGCGGACCGGCAAGCGCCGGTCGCATGACTTCAAGACGCCGAAGCAGCTTCACTTCTGCCCCAAGTGCAATACGGCCACGCCCTCGCACGTGGTGTGCGGCAAGTGCGGCTACTACATGGGCCGGGTCGTGGTCGAACCGGTCGGCGAATAGCGGCACTCCGGCGCGGGGAATCGGCGACAGTGAGTAAGGTTGCCTTTCTGTTTCCAGGGCAAGGCGCTCAGTCAGTCGGCATGGGTCAGACCCTGGTCGCGACTGTCCCGGCCGCGCGTGCGCTGTATGATCGGGCCAACCAGGTTCTGGGGTACGATCTGGCCGGTTTGTGTTTCGAGGGGCCGAGCGAGGAATTGGACTCGACGATGCGCAGCCAGCCGGCCCTGTTCGTAACCGGCCTGGCGGCTCTGGAGCTGCTGCGGCGCGAGTCGCCGGACGTGGTCGATGCCTGCCAGTTCGCGGCCGGTCTGAGCCTGGGCGAGTACACGGCGCTGGTGTTTGCCGGCGTGCTGGAGTTCGAAGACGCTCTGCGCGTCGTGCAGCGGCGCGGCGAGGCGATGCAGGCGGCGTCGGACCGGGCGCCCAGCGGCATGGTCAGCCTGCTGGGACTCGAACTCGACGTGGTCCGCCGGTTGTGCGACGAAGCGCGGCAGGCGGATGTCCTGGACGTCGCCAACCTGCTCTGTCCGGGCAACATCGTGGTGTCGGGTTCCAAGGCGGCCTGCGAACGGGTCGCGGAGGCGGCGGAGCAAGCCGGCGCCATGAAGGCCATCCCGCTGGCCGTGGCCGGGGCCTTCCATACGTCGCTCATGCAGTCGGCCGTCGACAAGCTGGCGGCCGAACTCCAGCAGGTTCCGCTGGGCCGTCCCCGGATTCCGGTCATCTCGAACGTCGATGCCCGCCCGCACGACGACCCCGAGGAGATCCGCGATCTGCTGGTGCGGCAGGTGGTCTCGCCCGTGCTCTGGGAGGACTCGATGCGGTACCTGATCGCCCAGGGCTGCAACAGCTTCCACGAAGTGGGACCCGGGCGGGTGCTGCGCGGGCTGCTGCGGCGCATCGATCGCAAGTTGTCCTGTGAATCCGTCACCTGCTGAACCAGAGAGCCCGCAACCCAGAGAGCCCGCAACCATGAGTGAACCATTCCGGCCGCTGCTGTCGGTGGACTTAAGCAACCAGGTGGCCCTGGTCACGGGTGCCTCGCAGGGACTGGGCAAGGCGATGGCGCTGAGCCTGGGGGCCAGCGGGGCCAAGGTGGCGTGCGTGGCCCGCAGCGCGGACAAGCTGAGCGAGACGGTGGAGCAGATCCAGGCCGTTGGCGGCGAGGCGATCGCCTGGCCGTGCGACGTCCGGCAACGGGAGAGCGTGGACCAGGTAGTGGACGGGATCGTGGAGCGCTGGGAGCGGCTGGACATCCTGGTCAACAACGCCGGCGTGACGCGGGATACGCTGTTGCCGCGGATGACCGACGACGAATGGGACGACGTGTTGACCACCAACCTGCGGGGACCCTTCCTGTTTTGCCGGGCCGCCTCGCGGTACATGATGCGGGCCCGGTACGGGCGGATCATCAATATCTCCAGCGTGTCGGGGCTGATGGGCAATCCCGGCCAGACGAACTACTCGGCGTCCAAGGCCGGCCTGATCGGGCTGACGCGCAGCCTGAGCCGCGAGCTGGCGGGCCGCAAGGTGACGGTCAACGCTGTCGCTCCCGGCTTTATCGAAAGCGACATGACCAAGATCCTGGGCGAAGCCCTGCTGGAGGAAGCCAAAAAGCGGATTCCCGCCAAGCGGCTCGGGACGGCCGACGAAGTGGCGGCGGCAGTGCTGTTCCTCGCCAGCCCAGGGGCCAGCTACATTACCGGGCAGGTGCTGACCGTGGACGGGGGCATGACCGGCTGACCCGGCCAAACTCCCGCCAATTGACCAGCGGACGGCGGCAACTGTCCTTGACCCGGCTTGCGGATTTCCTCTATTCTGTGTGCTTCGAATGTACGACCGTGCGTGTTCCCGTGATGCATTCGCCAGCGGTGTGTGAGATTTACATGAAAACTGGGACCGACACGGGGCCCAGGTTCCTTTTGGGAGGGCGATGACGGTGGCCTCCGTCGCAGAACGCGTCATTGATATCGTGGCCGAGCAACTCGGCGTGGACAAGGAAAAAATCAACCCGGAAACGTCGTTCGTGAACGACCTCGGTGCCGACTCGCTGGATACCGTCGAGTTGGTGATGGAACTGGAAGAAGAGTTCGACATCAACATCCCCGATGACGCCGCCGAAAAGATCCAGACGGTGGGTCAGGCGATCGATTACATCGAGAAAGCCCAGTCCGCGTAGACGCGGCTCCGTATTCCTGGACATGCACGGACACGAGAATGAAGCGGCGCGTCGTCGTGACGGGGCTGGGTATCGTCAGCCCGCTGAGCTGTCAGCTAGACGACCTCTGGAACCGGTTGTTGGCCGGTGAAAGCGGCATTCACGAACTGCGCCTGATCGACACCGCCAATTTCAAGGTCACGATCGGCGGGGACATCTACGACTGGAACCCCGCGGACCGCATCGACGCCAAGGACCTGAAACGGCTGGACCGGTTCACCCAGTTTGCCATGGTCGCGGCACAGGACGCGGTCCGCGACGCGAACCTGGACTTTGATCGGGAAGATCCATTCCGCTGCGGAGTGGTGCTCGGTTCGGGGATCGGCGGGCTGTCCGAAATCGAAGCCCAGATGACGCGGCTGATCCAGAAGGGCCCGGACCGGGTCTCGCCCTTCACCGTTCCCAAGATGATGCTCAACGCGGCCGGCGGCAACCTGTCGATCCAGTACGGCATCCGCGGCATCAACTACACGGTGGCCACGGCCTGCGCCAGTGCCACCAACGCCATCGGAGACGCGCTGCGGACCATCCAATACGGCGATGCCGACGTGATGATCACCGGAGGCACCGAGGCGGCGATCACCGAGATGGGACTGGCGGGCTTTCAGAACATGAAGGCCCTCTCCTCGCGCAACGACGACCCGCCACGGGCCAGCCGCCCGTTCGACCTGGAGCGCGACGGCTTTGTGCTCAGTGAAGGCGCCGGCATCCTGATCCTGGAGGAACTGGAACGGGCCCGGGCGCGGGGCGCCCGCATCTACTGCGAAGTGCTGGGCTTTGGAGCCAGCGCGGACGCCGGTCACATCACCCAGCCCGACGACGACGGCTTGGGGGCCGCCCATGCCATGGCCAGCGCGCTGCGCGACGCCGCGCTCGCCCCCCAGGATGTCGACTACATCAACGCCCATGGCACCAGCACGCCGCTGGGAGACAAGGCCGAAACCAGGGCCATCAAGCGGGTGTTTGGCGAGCACGCACGCCAGGTCAGCATTTCCAGCACCAAGAGCCAACTGGGGCATTCGCTGGGCGCCAGCGGCGGCATCGAACTGGTGGTCAGCATTCGAGCATTGGCGGCCAACGTGGTCCCGCCCACGATCAACCTGACCCATCCCGACCCGGACTGCGACCTGGACTACACGCCCAACGAACCGCGCGAGCGGTCCATTCAAGTGGCGATGAGCAACAGTTTCGGGTTTGGCGGCCACAACGCCTCTGTCGTCGTCGGTCGGCTCCGCGATCGGTAGTGCTCGTCCCGCTACGGGCCAGGGAGTCGTCCCGCTACGGGCCAAAGAAACGGTACGTTCCCCCATGCTGGGCGGCGATGCGTTGCAGCCGCTGCTCTCCCTCGCGGCTGAAGAACCCGACCGTGTGCACCGCCACCTTGGGCACCACTCCGCGCTCCGGATCGTCCCGGCGGTTGCGTTCCAGCAGATAGTCTTCCGTGGCCGCGTTGAACTGGCCGTCGGACAACAGGAAGATCGCGTCCGGCCACATCGCCAGGGCCCATTCCAGCGCCAACCTCGGGTCGGCCCCCTGCTCCAGTTCGACCGTGGCCAGCCACGTTTCGAATCGTCGCACATGCTCCGGCGTGGCCTTCACGGGGCGCGGGGGCGGCTCGTCGTCGGGCGGCAGCCGCATCCGCTCCGGATGCTGATCGAAGAGAATCACATGGAACGCCTGCCGCGGCTGGAGCTGGCGGATCGAGCGGACCAGCTCGAAGCAAGCCGCCGCGAACCGTTTGCCGCGCATGCTCCGCGAGCTGTCGACGACAAACACGAAGCGTTGCCCCGTGGCCTGCACGCCGCAGAACTCGGCTGTCCCGGCCTGAGCGGTGGCCGATCCCGCGGTTTCGTTCTGCCGCCGCACCAGTTCCCGGATCTCGTCGGCCGTCGACCCGCGCGGTTCCGCGGCCGAAATCCCCACGTCGGCCGACACCGCCGCCAGGTCCACTGTCAGGCTGGTCGCCTCGACCGCCTGGGTCGACATCACCGCCGGCTCGGCCAGCGTCAATTCGGTGGGCGGCGCGGTGATGGTCAGTTCCGGCAACTCGTCCAGCGTTTCGGCCGTGACCACCTGGACCAGCAACGGCGCGGGCGCGGGCTGACTGCCTGAAATGCTCCACCAGGCCAGCAGCCCCACGACCGCCAGGTGCAGCAGGATGCTGGAGAGCCAGGCGGGAAAACGCCGCAGCAGCCAGCCGGCCAGCCAGCGATTCCAGGGGCGATCCTCCGCTCGTCCGGGCAGGCCCGCGGCGGACTCCGGCAGCGGCTGCCCGATTGTCCCGCCGGTCCGCTGAGACGGCTTTCGCCAAAGTCGGCACAGCCGCCGCAGCGGCAGGTTGGGCATGTTCATCCGTGGGCTCCTGAGCCAGGCGTCCTTGATTCGGGCAGCGGCCGCGAGTCGGGTGTCCAGCCCGCTTTCGCTCGGCTGACCCCATTGTGTCGCCCGCGAGGACGGCCGTTCAAGCAGTCCGGAGGCACCGGGGTCCACGTCGGCCCGGATTTTCCCGAATTCAGCTCTCGGCAGCGACAGACCGTGGTCACTGGGATCGCGGCCGAGTCAACCGGCCCGAGTCAACAGGCCGGCAGTTTCTCTCCCGGCCAATTCACCTTGTTGCGACCGATCCGGCTGCGTATACTCCGCCGCCACCTTGCGGGCTGGCGAACTGTCCCACGCCGCTCGGCACGGATTCTCGAAAGGATGGGGAGGCGAGACATGTCCACGCGGAACACAAGTGCCCGATGGTTGCGGCTGGCCTCCAGGTTGCTGCTGTTGCTGTTGGCCGCTGTTTGCCTGCACGGTGGCGTGCAGACGGCGATCGGTCAGGCTCCCCCCGCACCCCCGCCCCTGCCGGCCAGCCAGCAACCCCTG
>JAGFJK010000167.1 GCA_024102795.1 Pirellulaceae bacterium | reverse complement strand
CTGGGTGTGGCCGTGATTTTGGTATCTCTTGTACGCCGAAGGCGTTCCACAAGGCGCCTTGTGCAACGCCTTCGGCGTAGAAGGGCCTCAAGGCGGTCGTTCTCCCAGGGTGCGCCCGAAGCGGGCGCCCCTGGGCTGGGTTGTTCAACGCCTGCGGCGTAAAGACAGCCCCCGAAGTCAATATGAGGGTTCTTGAACGATTCGTCCCGACATTGCGGCGACTCACCGTAAACCTCCGATCTAATTCAACTTAAAAGCTGCACGATCTCGAAGCGGCGAGGGGGCCAGAAGAATTGTGAGGGGGGCTCGGCGAAGTCGAGGTGACCATTGGGTCATCATCCCGGGTTCCATACCCAAAACAACTTATAAGCCGCGCGATCTCCTCCCCCCGCCGCTCATTCTACCGCTGCCTTCTCCGTCCGCTGGCCCCAGAACAAGAACAGGACAAGGAACGCCAGCAGGGGTCCACAGCCCACCGCTGCCAGCAGGTACGTGCGCGTCAGGCCGTCGGCCGGCAACACGGGGCCGACCAGTTCGGACAGGCCCACCAGCCTGGCCAGCGGCAAGCCTTCGGCCAGTTTTCCCAGCGTCGGAAAGTGATCCACCAGCCAGCCCACGGCCGGGTGCACGAAGTACAGGATCAGCCAGGCGCTGAAGCCCAGGCTGCCGCCCACCTTGCCCTGGTGCCGGGCGGAGATTTCCTGGTTCATGGAATAGTAGATCGGAAACAGTCCCAGCGAACCGAAGGCCACCAGCAGCAGCAGGGCCAGCAAGCCCGCGCCCGCGGGCAGAAAGGCGGCCGGCACGGTCAAGGCCGAGAGCAGGCAGCAGAGCAGGAACACGCTGAGCCGCGCTCGCAGCACGTTCCATTGCCAGCGCACCAGTTGCACGGTCAACCAGCCAGCCACGACGCTGCCGAAAAACGTGGCCAGATAGTAGACCGACGTAAAGCCCTGGACAAAACCGCGGCTGTAGCCGCGATCCACTTCCAGCATCAGCGGCATCCAGACGCGGACGTAATGCCAGAGGGTGTTGATCAGCACCACGACGATCAGCAGCAGCCACCAGCGGCGGGTGAGAAAAATGCGGTGAAACGGCATCTCGCGCAGCGTCTGCTCCTGGCCCGCCCCGCGGTTCGTTTCGTCGGTCTGGATCACCGGGCGCCGCAGGTCGCTCTCGCGGATCGTCCACAGCCAGGCCACGATCCAGGGCAGTCCCAAGCCACCCACGATCAGGAACGACCATCGCCATAGCCGCGGGTCCCAGGCGTACAGGGCCAGTACCAGGAGCGGCGTGAGCACGGCTCCCAGCGACGCCCCGCTTTGCAGGACCGAGTTGCCCCAGGTGCGCTGATCGGGCTTCAACAACCGCTGCGTGGTCCGCAGCGCGCACGGCCAGTGCCCGGCCTCGAAGAATCCCAGAACGAACTGCGTGGCCGCCATGCCGGTCAGGTCGTCCATCCAGCCCGTCGCGATCCCGGCCAGCGACCACACCAGCACCACGAACGGGTACAGCCACCGCACGCTGACCACGTCGGCCAGGATGCCGAAACTCAGCCCGCCCAGCGCGAACCCCAACCCGAAGTAACCGGCCAGCTTGCCATAACCTTCGTCGCCGACGCTCAGCGCCTCCTTCACCGGCAGGGCATTCTGCGTCAAGGCAAACCGATGTCCATAGTTCAGCAGCGTGCCCAGCAGCAGGATCGCCAGCAGCATCTGCGTCCGCCAGCGCTGGGACGGCGCGTCAAGCTCGAACGGCTCCGGGAACTCGCGGGTCATCTTCGTCACTTCGAGATCGTGCAGCTTTTAAGTTGTTTTGCTGAGGGGATTTGGCGTTGTAACCGAGGGAATACGTGGACAGGCTGGACTCCGGCGAGCGCTCCCCCCTGGAAATCCCTCTGGCCCCCTCCCCGGCTTCCGGGGAGGGCTGGGGAGGGGCTCTTGTGCATCCTGTTTTGGCGCATTTGGCACCCGATGGAATCACCTAACACCTGTCGCACTCAAGAATCCAGCTCCTAAATTGATGTTCGACTCGTCCGAAATCCGCGTCCCGCGAGTGGCCATGTGCGAATTGAGCGAATTGCGTTGATCCATAGTCCCGCAGGCCCCTCCCCAACCCTCCCCGGAAGCCGGGGAGGGGGCCAGAGGGATATCAAGGGGGAGCATTCGCCAAGGCGAAGGCGGTCCGAGTTTCCCTGGGCAAAACAACTCAAGAGCTGCACGATCCCGAAATCGGGGAGACAGGCAGATAGGCATGGAACGGACCTCGCCCGGCAAATCATCAGGCTGCCCCAGTTCGTTTTAGCAGGCCACGCGGAGCGTGATGGCTACTTTGGCGGGGCTTCCGTCTCTCGGCGTTTCGGCATCACGGCGCCCGTCGCTTCGCGCCATTCGACCAGCATCTTGTGCAGGCGGTCGCGGATCTCCGGATGCTTGTCAGCCAGGTTCGTGCGCTCGCTCAGGTCGTTGGCCAGATCGTACAGTTCCAGCCGGCCGTCCTCGTACCATTCGATCAGCTTCCACTGGCCGTCGCGCACGGCGCCGCCGGGCGCGCCGCCCTGGTTGCCGTAGTGCGGATAGTGCCAGAAGATCGGCCCCCGCTGGTGAGCCTCGCCCCGCAGCAGCGCGGCAAAACTCCGGCCGTCCAGATGCTGCCGCGGGCGCAACGGCAGCCCGGCCATTTCGAGCATCGTCGGATAGAAGTCGGTGCTGGTGACGGGCGAATCACACGTGCTGCCGGGCCGTGCGACGTGCGGCCAGCGGACAATCATCGGCTCGCGCACCCCACCTTCGTACATCCACCCCTTGCCTGCCCGCAACGGCAGGTTGCTGGTCGGATGCCCCTCCGAAGTCGACAAGCCACCGTTGTCCGACATGAAAATGACCACCGTGTTGTCGTCCAGTCCCAGGCGGTCGAGCGCCGCCAGCACCTTGCCCACGGCCAGGTCCATCGCTTCGACCATCCCCGCGTACACGGCGTGCTCCTGCACCAGGCGCACTTGCCGGCTGCCCTCCTGGCCCCAGAGCGGCTGCTCGTTGGCCAGCTCGGCCCGCTTGCGTTCGTACTTCTGCCGCAGGTCGTCGCGAGCCATCAGCGGCGTGTGGACGGAGTAAAACGACAGGTAGGCCAGAAACGGGCGGTCCCCGCTGGATTCGATGAACTTGACCGTTTCGCTGGCCAGGCGGTCGGGCAGGTGTTCTCCCGGCGGGCCGTCCGCCAGCCGCGGGTTGCCGTAGGGCGAAAAATACTTGCTGCCGCCGTAAGGTCCGCCACGTTCCAACCCGCCCCGATTCAAGTCAAACCCCTGGTCCTCCGGCCAGAAGCCTTCCGGTCCCAGGTGCCACTTGCCGGCAAAGAACGTGGCGTATCCTGACTCGCGCAGCGCCTCGGCCAGCGTCACTTCGTCCAGCGCCAGCCGGTCGTTGTACGGCGCCGGCAGCAGGGGCGTCGGGCGGTTCCACTTCTCCGGCTGATTGCCGCCCGCCGGATTGATGTAGTCGGTGATCCCCGTGCGGACCGGATACTTGCCCGTCAGGATGCTCGACCGCGTGGGCGAACAGACCGGGCAGGCGGCGTACGCGTTGGTGAACCGCATGCCGGTGGCCGCCAATCGATCCACATGCGGCGTTTCATAGAACGAACTGCCGTAGCAAGCCAGGTCCGTCCATCCCAGGTCATCCACCAGGAAGAAGACAAAGTTGGGGCGCGCCGGCTGCTCGGCCGGCAACTCGCCGCACGCGACCGCGGCCAGGCATCCGAACGCGAGCAAACAGGCCAGGCGCCGCATGAGCTTGGGCAGCACGGCGGCCAGCGGACGGTAAGCGGTCAAGAGTTGTTTCATCGTGTGAGTCTCCGAGGACTTTCCGCGGACAAGCTGCGATTCGGGCCAGGGGACCGCGCGGAAGTGGGGCACGTTGCCCCGCTTATCGTAAGCGATCGGGCCAGCGTGGTATACTGCGAGAATCGCCGCCAGCACCCTTTCCCGCCTCGACGCCTTCTTCCGCGAGAAGTCCCGCCATGCCGATTTGCAGTCAACCAACAGGTCGTGTTGCGGGTCCACCTTGGGTGCGGCTGGGCCTTCGGCCCGAGAAGAGAACGACTGGGACAGTCGTTCCACCATGGGTGCGGCTGGGCCTGCGGCCTGTTAAGAGAACGACTGGGACAGTCGTTCCACCATGGGGGCGGCTGGGCCTTCGGCCCGAGAAGAGAACGACTGGGACAGTCGTTCCACCTTGGTTGGTTTGGGCGGGTGTGCTGGCCATCGGGTTTGGGGTCGCACAGCCCGCCGCGGCGGCCACTCGGAAAGTACCGGCCGAGCACGCGACGATTCAAGCCGCGCTGGACGCCTGCAGCGCGGGCGACGTGGTGCTGGTAGCGGCCGGCGAGTACCGGGAACGGCTGCGGTTGCCGGCGGGCGTCAGCTTGCGCAGCGAAGGCGATCAACAGCGTGGAGAACTGGGGCTGCGGCGAGCGGAACGGACGGTGGTTCGCGGCGAGGGGCTGGAGGGCCAGGGACCGGGAGTGCGGATGGCCGCCGGCTCGACGCTGGACGGTTTCACGGTCACCGGGTTCGGCCGCTACGACGACGCCTTGTGGAACAAGCATCACGCCACGCAGGGCAATGAGCAGCCGCATGAGCACATCGGGCAGTTCGGCGCGCCGGGCGTGGGCATCGACGGCGTGGACTGCACGGTGACCGACAATATCGTGCACCACAACGGCGACACGGGCATCGGCATCCGCGGCGGGCTGGACAAGAGCTGCTCGCCGCTGGTGACCCGCAACGTCTGTTACCGCAACATGGGCGGAGGCATCGGATCGATGCAAGGTTCGACCGCGTTGATCCAGCACAACGAGTGCTTCCAGAATTTCTTCGCCGGCATCGGGCATTCCGGAGCCAGCCCGATCGTGCTGAACAACGAATGCTATGAGAACATCCGCGCGGGGATCGGAGTCAGCGAAGGCGCTCGGCCAATCGTCCGCGGCAACCGCTGCTACCGCAATCGGCGCGCGGGGATTGGCGTCCGCACGGGGGCCGAGACGCGGCCGGTGATCGAGGACAACGACTGTTACGAGAACGCGATGGCCGGCATCGGCTGCGAGGAACAGGCCGAGCCGGTGATCCGCCACAACCGCTGCTACAAGAATGCGCTGGCCGGCATCGGCGCTCAAAGCGGCGCTCGGCCGATCATCGTGGGCAACCAGTGCTACGAGAACGAGGCGGCCGGCATCGGCACCCAGGAGCAGGCTCAGGCCCTGATCGTGGCGAATGAATGCCGCGAGAATCGGGAAGCCGGCATCGGCGTGCGCAACGGCGCTCAAGCCGTGATCAGCCGCAATCGGTGCGTCGAGAACCGCCTGGTGGCGATCGGCCTGCCCGACGGCTCGCGGGCCATCATCCACGATAACTTCCTGGTGCGAACCGGCGGCACTCCGCCGCTGGTCGCCGTCAAGGGCGGTTCGAGCGCGATCCTGTCGGGCAATTCGCTCCACGGCGGCGGCGTGGCCGGCGTGCTGGTCGAGGGTCACGCCTGGCTGGACGGCAATCAGTTTCAAGGCGCCGGACCGGGACAAGGCTCCGCTGTCTGGGTCTGGCCCAACTCGGAACTGTCGCTGACCAACAGCCGCTTCGACGGCTACCGCAGCGCGGTGCAAGCCTCCAAGTCCGCCGTGTCGATCCGCGGGAACGAAGTGCGGAACTTCGAGCAAGCGGCGATCGTCGTCAAACAACCGTCGAGCCCGGCGCAGGTCCACGGCAATCGCGCCCTGGCGACCCGCGGCGACCAGCGCGTGCTGGACGTGGACCAGCCGCACGGCGACCTGGCCGACAACCAACTTGTACCCGCTCCGGCGGCCGATCAGAAAGCCAGTCCGCAACCATGAAGCAAACCAACAACAACGTCCCCGCGCACCCGCCGCGTGCCGCTCGCCCGCTCCACACGCTGGCCCTGGTGCTGGCCGCGATCGGCGGGTGGTGGGCCTTTGCCGCCCCGCATGCGACCAGCGCGGCCGCGGCGGACCAGACGATCGCCTTCAATCGCGACATCCGGCCGCTGCTCTCCGATAAATGTTTCTCCTGCCACGGACCGGACGCCGCGCAGCGGAAGGCCGACTTGAGGCTGGATCTGGAAGCCGACGCGAAGGCGGTGGCGATCGTTCCCGGCAGTCCGGCCGATAGCGAGCTGTGGGCCCGCGTGAGCAGCGACGACGACGAATTGCGGATGCCGCCGCCCGATTCGGGAAAGTCGCTGACGGCCGCCGAAATCGACCTGCTGAAACGCTGGATCGCGGCGGGAGCGCCGTACGAACGACACTGGTCCTTCATTCCTCCCAGCCGGCCGGCACTGCCCGAATCGCCGCCCGCGGTTCGCCAGCTCCAGCCGATCGATCGCTTCGTGCTGGCCCGGCTCGAACGTGAACGCCTGAGCTTCTCGCCCGCGGCGGATCGCCACACGCTGCTGCGTCGAATCAGCCTGGACCTGACCGGCCTGCCGCCCACTCCGGCCGAGATCCAGGACTTCCTCGCGGACACTTCCGACAACGCCTGGGAGAAGGTCGTGGACCGGTTGCTCCGCTCCGACCGCTACGGCGAACAGATGGCTCGCCACTGGCTGGACGCCGCACGCTACGCCGACACGAACGGTTACCAGTACGACCTGGAACGCGAACAATGGGTCTGGCGCGACTGGGTGATTCATGCCTTCAACACGAACATGCCGTTCGACCGCTTCACCATCGAACAACTGGCCGGCGACCTGCTGCCGGAGGCCAGCGACCAGCAGAAGCTGGCCACCGCGTTCCATCGCAATCACCCGATCACGATCGAGGGCGGAGTGATTGACGAGGAGTACCGCACGGAGTACGTCGTCGACCGCGTCGTCACCACGTCCACGGTCTGGCTGGGCTTGACGATGCTTTGCGGACGCTGTCACGACCATAAGTACGACCCGATCCAGCAGGAGGAGTTCTATCGCTTCTTCGCGTTCTTCAACCAGGTTCCCGAACGCGGGCTGCAAGGCTTCGATCCCAAGCTGAAAGTGGCCTCGCCCCTGCGGGACGCGGCCAGCCAGCGGATCGAGCGCGAGCTGCAGTTGGCCGAACAGGAGTTGAACGAGCAGTTGGCTGGCCAGGCCGACCAACTGGCAAGCTGGGAACGGCAGCTTGCCGAGCTGGCCGGCACGCCCTGGCAGACTGTCGTGCCGCGGTCGATGAAGTCCGAGGGCGGCGCGACGCTGACCGTGCAGCCCGATCAGAGCGTGCTGGCCAGCGGCGCCAGTCCGGACCTGGAACGGTACGACCTGGAGCTGGACGCCGACCGGCCGATCCACGCCATCCGCCTGGAGGCACTGACCGACGCTTCGCTGGCCGGCGGCGGCACGGGCCGGGCCAGCAACGGCAACTTTGTGCTCAGCGAGTTCCAACTGGCCGTCTCAAACAGCGATGCGCCGGAACAGTTCGCGCCGCGGCGGATCGCATCGGCCACCGCGGACTACTCGCAGCAGGGCTATCCGATTGCCGACGCGATCGACGGCCGCATCGACCGCGCGGGCTGGGCCGTGGATGGCAACACGAAGCGCGAAAACCGCTCGGCCGTCTTCACGCTGGCCGAACCGCTTGAGCCGTCGCAAGCCGGCCGGCTGCGGATTCAACTGCATCACCGCTGGGGCGGCAACCATTCGATCGGCCGCTTCCGCCTGGCGGTGGCCACGCGGCCCGTCTCGGACCTGCCGGCCGACGTGGCCGCGCTGGTCCGGATTCCGGCCGAGCAGCGCACGGCTCCGCAGCAGCGGCAGTTGCGCGAAGTGCTGGCCGAGCGTTACGGCAACGACGCGTTGCGGGCCACGGTCGCCCGGATTCGCCAACTAACGGCGGAACGGGACCAGCGCGATCAGGTGCCGGCCACGATGGTCATGGCCGAACTGCCAGCGCCCCGCGCCACGCACGTGCTGTTTCGCGGTGAATACGACAAGCCGCGGCAGGCGGTCACGCCCGGCACTCCCGCCGCGCTGCCGCCGATGCCTGACGGCGCGCCGGGCAACCGCCTGGGTCTGGCCAGGTGGATCGTGATGCCGAACCATCCGTTGACGGCCCGCGTGGCGGTGAACCGCTTCTGGCAGAGACTGTTCGGCCAGGGCATCGTCAAAACGACCGAGGACTTCGGCTCGCAAGGCGAATGGCCCAGCCATCCGGAACTGCTGGACTGGCTGGCCGTGGACTTCGTCGAGTCGGGCTGGGACGTGAAGAGCCTGCTCAAGCAGATCGTGATGAGCGAAACGTACCGCCAGTCGTCGGTGGTCTCGGACGAGCTGGCTCGGCGCGATCCGGAGAACCGGCTGCTGGGCCGAGGGCCGCGGCTGCGGCTGGATGCCGAGGTGATCCGCGACAGCGCCTTGCAGGCCAGCGGGCTGCTCAGCCCGCAGGTCGGCGGTCCCAGCGTGTTTCCGTATCATCCCGAGGGTCTGTGGCAGGAGATCAACAATCGGCCGGGCTACTCGCGCGAGTACCAGCAGGATACGGGCGACAAGCTGTACCGCCGCAGCCTGTACACTTTCTGGAAACGCACCGTCCCGCCTCCCTCGCTGGCCGCGTTCGATGCGCCCGAACGGGAATACTGCGTCGTGCGCCGCTCGCGGACCAACACGCCCCTGCAGTCGCTGGTGCTGCTGCACGATCCGCAGTTCGTCGAAGCCGCTCGGCACCTCGGCCAGTGGATGCTGACCCACGGCGGCCCGACGGCCCAGCAGCGGATCGCCGCGGGCTTTCAGCGTTGTCTGTGCCGGCCGCCGAACGAGGAAGAACTGCAGGTTCTTCACGAGATTCTCCAGGAGCGGCTGGCCCAGTATCGGAACCAGCCGGAGGAGGCGCGGCGAGTGCTGCAGGTGGGCGAGTCGCCCCACGACGAATCGCTGGACACCGCCGAACTGGCCGCCTGGACCACGGTCGCACGAGTGATGATGAACTTGAGTGAGTTTGTGACGAAGCCTTAGTGTCGCCTTTCGCTAGCTTTCGCGGGGATTTCATTCCATCGGGCAACGAGCAAACAAACAAACAAATCCCTCTGGCCCCCTCCCCGGCATCCGAGATCGTGCAGCTTTTAAGTTGTTTTTCTAAGGGGATTTGGCGTTATGACCGAGGGAAAACGTGGACAGCCCGGACTCCGGCGAGCGCTCCCCCCTGGAAGTCCCTCTGGCCCCCTCCCCGGCTTCCGGGGAGGGCTGGGGAGGGGCTCTTGTGCACCCTGTTTTGACGCAGTTGGCACCCGATAGAATCACCTAACACCTGTCGCACTCAAGAATCCAGATTCTAAAATTGATGTTCGACTCGTCCGAAATCCGCGACCCGCGAGTGCCCATGTGCGAATTGAGCGCATTGCTTTGCTTCATAGTCCCGCAGGCCCCTCCCCAGCCCTCCCCGGAAGCCGGGGAGGGAGCCAGAAGTGATTTGTGGGGTTCTACTCGGCGGGTTCGAAACGGAATCGACCAACCAAGTGTCCTGAATTCTGCTGGTAAAGGACTCAAGAGCTGCACGACCTCGAAGCGGGGAGGGAGCTAGAAGAGATGGATTGGAGCTGTTTCGCTTGCTTGACTGGCGAAGCGCCGTGAACGCATACGCATTTTCGCGGAGCGAAAGGCGACAATCGAGCCGCTCGCTACTTTCGCGGAGCGAAAGGCGACTATCGAGCTGCTCGCTACTTTCGCGGAGCGAAAGGCGACTATGGCAGACTGGTCCTCTTACCGAAACCGAAAAACCATGCACGAACAGTTCGCTACTCTCGCCAATAACTTGCTGCATCGGCGGGCCTTTCTGGGACAGGGCGTTCGTGGAACAGGCCTGGGGCTGGGCGCGATGGCGCTGGCCGTGCTGGCCCAGCCGCGGCTGGGACGGGCCGCCGAGTCGCTGGCCATGCACAACGGTCCGGGCTACGCTCCGGGGCACGTGGGGCCGACGCACATGCCGGCCCGCGCGAAACGGGTGATCTATCTTTGCCAGTCCGGAGCGCCGTCCCAGATCGATACGTTCGACTACAAACCGTCGCTCGACAAGCTGGACGGGCAGGAGCTGCCCGAATCGATCCGCGGCGGGCAGCGGCTGACCGGCATGACCTCCGGCCAGAACTCGTTCCCGGCCGCCAAATCGTTCGTGCCGTTTCGCCAGCATGGCGCGTCCGGGCAGTGGATCAGCGACTTGCTGCCGCATCACGCCAAGATCGCCGACGAGCTGTGCATCGTCCGCTCGATGTACACCGAGGCGATCAACCACGATCCGGCAATCACCCTGTTTCAGACCGGGCACCAGCAACCGGGCCGCCCGTCGTTGGGCGCCTGGGTCAGCTATGGGCTGGGCAGCGAGAGCGAGAGTCTGCCGGCATACGTCGTGCTGCTGGACAAGAATTCCGACCCGCAGGCACAACCGCTGTATGCCCGCCTGTGGGGCAGCGCGTTTCTGCCGTCGAACCATCAGGGCGTCAAGCTGCGGTCGTCCGGCGATCCGGTGCTGTACCTGAACGATCCGACGGGCGCGGGCCCGGAGGATCGGCGGCGGTTGTTGGACGGCATCGAGCGGCTGAACCGGCTGCGGCTGGCCGAGGTGGGCGATCCGGAAATCGCCGCGCGGATCGCCACCTACGAAATGGCCTACCGCATGCAGGTTTCGGTGCCCGAATTGACCAACCTGTCCGACGAACCCGCCAGTACGTGGGACTTGTACGGGCCCGATGCCCAGGTGCCCGGCACGCATGCGGCCAACTGTCTGCTCGCCCGGCGACTGGCCGAACGGGGCGTGCGTTTCATCCAGGTATACCATCGCGGCTGGGATCACCACGGTGGACTTCCGCAACGGCATCCCAAGATCGCCCAGGAAGTCGATCAAGGGTCCGCAGCGCTGGTCCAGGATCTGAAGCAGCGCGGGATGCTCGACGAGACGCTGGTGGTCTGGGGCGGCGAGTTTGGGCGGACCGTGTATCGCCAGGGCGGCAACGCCACCAATTACGGGCGCGATCACCATCCCCGCTGCTTCTCGATCTGGCTGGCCGGCGGCGGAGTGAAGGGCGGCATCAGCTACGGCCAGACCGACGACTGGTGCTACAACATCGTCGACCGCGAGCAGTACGGCGTGCACATTCACGATCTGAACGCCACGATTCTGCATTTGCTGGGGATCGACCACCGGCGGTTGAGCTACCGGTACCAGGGCCTGGATTACCGGCTGACGGGCGTGGAGGAGCACCATCCGGTGCGGGCGATTCTGGCGTGACCCGCGCTTGCCAAGGCGCCGCGCCGCAACCACAATGGCCTCTACCCGCCGCGGCGCGGGAGTGCCATCCGACCGCTGTTGCCCTCTGCCAAGGAAATCGTCCCATGTCTCGACTGCTTGCCGGATTCCGCCTGCCCGCCTGGCTGTTGATGTCTGCGTGGCTGCTGCCCGCCGCCCTGCTGGCCACCGCCGTGCTGCCCACCGCCGTGTTGCCAACCGCCGTGTTGGCTGGCCCGACCTATACCGATCCGGAAAAGGCCGACGAGGATTTCGCCTACCAGGGCGAATACACGGGACAACTGGACAACAACGGCGAAACGATCAAGCTGGGCGTCCAGGTGGTCGCGCTGGGCAAGGGCAAGTTCCGGGCGGTCGGATACCACGGCGGACTTCCCGGCGACGGGTGGAACGGCGAGGAGAAGCGGACGGCCGAAGGCCAACTGCAGGATGGCAAGGTGCGGTTTGAAACGGACGACGCGGTGGCCACGCTGAGCAAGGACGGGACGTTGAAGATCGAGGTGGCCGGCACGCAACTGGCCGAGTTGAACAAGACTCAGCGGCAAAGCCCGACGCTGGGCCAGGCGCCGCCCGCGGGCGCCGTCGTGCTGTTCGACGGCAAGAACGCCGAACAATTCATCGGTGGACGGATGACCGACGACGGACTGCTGATGGAAGGCACGACCAGCAAGCAGACGTTTGGCGACCACAAATTGCACATCGAGTTCCGGCTGCCGTATCAGCCGGAAGACCAGGGCCAGGCGCGGGGCAACAGCGGGATCTACGTCCAGGGGCGGTACGAGATCCAGATGCTCGATTCGTTCGGCCTGGAGGGCAAGCACAACGAGTGCGGCGGGTTGTATTCGGTCAAGGACCCCGACGTCAACATGTGCCTGCCGCCGCTGGCCTGGCAGACCTACGACATCGAGTACACGGCGGCCCGGTTTGACGACAGCGGCAAGCTGACGGCCCACCCGCGCGTGACCGTTCATCACAACGGCGTCAAGGTGCACGACAACGTGCAGTTGCCCGGCGAGCGGAGCACGACGGCCGCTCCCTCCCAGCCCGGCCCCGCGCCGGGCCCGATCTATCTGCAGAACCACGGCAACCCGGTGCGATATCGCAACATCTGGGTGGTCGAGAAGTAGCGGGCTGGCGTCCGCGATTACTCGTCCGGCGGGGCGAAGCCGCGGCGGAGCGTGTTTTCGGTGATCGTGCGGGGCAGCACGAACTGCAGCAGATAGTCCTTGCCTCCCGCCTTGCTGCCGATGCCCGACAGCTTGTAGCCGCCGAACGGCTGCCGGCCGACGATCGCGCCGGTGATCGGCCGGTTCAGGTAGAGATTGCCCACCTGCAGCTCGCGACGCACACGTTCCAGGTTGGCCGGGCTGCGGGAATAGATGCCGCCGGTCAATGCGTAGTCCGTGTCGTTGGCCACCCGCAGCGCCTCGTCCAGGTTGGCCACGGGTATCACGGCCAGCACGGGACCAAAGACCTCTTCCTGAGCGATGCGGGCGGCGGGCGGCACGTCGGCGTAAATGTGCGGTCCCACATAGTAGCCGCGGCTGGCCAGCGGGCCGATGTCGGTGGCCAGCACTTCGCGGCCCTCCTGGCGTCCCAGCTCGATGTAGTCGAACACCTTGTCGCGGGCCGCCGCGTCGATCAGGGGTCCCACCTGGGTTTCCGGATCCTGAGCGGGTCCGACTTTCAGACTGCGAGCGGCGGCGACCAGGCGGGGCAGAAAAGCGTCGTACACGCCCCGCAGCACGATCGCCCGGCTGCAGGCCGAGCATTTCTGGCCCTGGTAGCCGAACGCGCTGGCGACCGTCCCCAGCACGGCTTCGTCCAGGTCGGCGTCGTCGTCGATAATCAGCGCGTTCTTGCCGCCCATCTCGGCGATCACCCGCTTCACGTGGCCGATGCCTCGAGCCGAGACCTGAGCTGCCTGAGCGTTGATTGCCAGGCCGACCTGCCGCGAGCCGGTGAACGCGATCAGGGCGACCTGCGGATGCTCGACCAGCGCCGCGCCGACCTCCTCGCCGCGCCCTGGCAGGTAGTTGGCCACTCCCGCGGGAAGCTGCACCTGGCGGAAGATCTCCATCAATTTGGCGGCGACCGTGGACGATTGTTCGGCGGGCTTCATGACCACGGTATTGCCGGTGGCCAGCGCCGCGGCGGTCATGCCGGTCAGGATCGCCAGCGGGAAATTCCAGGGGGCGATCACGGCCGTCACGCCCCGCGGCCGGTATTCGAACCGGTTCTGTTCGCCAGGCACGTCCGCGCCTTGGGGCCGTTCCAGCGCCACCGCCTCGTCCGCGTAAAACCGGCAGAAGTCAATCGCCTCGCAGATGTCCCCGGTGGCCTCGCGCCACGGCTTGCCGCATTCGTACACTTCCCAGGCGGCCAATTCGAAGAACCGCTGGCTCATCACGTCCGCCGCCGCCCGCAAGTACCTGCCCCGCTCGTCGGCCGTGCGAGCGGACCAATCGGGCAGAGCGGACTGCGAGGCGGCCACCGCCCGCTCGACATGCTCCCGCGCAGCCAGGCAGATTTCGCCCACGATGCGATCCTGCTGCGAAGGGTCGCGCGAGAGGACGGTCTGGCTGGTGACCAGCTCGTCGGGGCCGATCACCAGCGGGTACTTGCGCCCGGTCCCAGGCAGCACCTCCTGCAAGGCGTGCAGCATTGCCTGCCGGTTAGCCGCGACGGCGAAATCGACGGGCGGATGATTGCGAAACGTGGCCTTGAGCGTGTCGGTCTTGCCCATGGAACTCATTGTCATCTCCTCGCCTTGCGCGTCGCTGGCCGCCGCCGCGGATCTGGCCGCGGCAGCAGCTTCACCCGCGGCTGCGGGACCGCCCTGCGCCGCTTGATCCGTCGACTCCAGCGTCAGCGGATCCCGCAGCAACTGGTCGATCGATATATGTTCGATGAAACCCGCCCGCAGGAATGAATCGTTCGACGTGTTTTCGAGCAGCCGCCGCACCAGGTAGGCCATGCCGGGAATCAATTCGCCGTAGGGCATGTAGATTCGCAGGCGGTGCCCCCGTTCGACCAGGGCCCGCTTCTCCTGGTCGGCCATGCCGTAGAGCATTTGCAGTTCCAGGCCGTGCGGCGGAACCTCCAGCAGTTCGGCGGCGGCCAGGCCCTGGGCAATGCTGCGGAGGTTATGCGATCCCAGCGCGGGTCGCAGGTGGGCCCGGTTCCGCAGCACGAACCGCGTCGCCCATTCGAAGCAGGCGTCCGACTGCCACTTCCGCTGAAACACGGGGACCGGCCAGCCGTTGGCCCGGGCGTGGATCGTCTCGTAGTCCCAATACGCGCCCTTGACCAGCCGCACCCAGACCGGGCACCCTCGGGCGGCCGCCCAGTCGCGCAGCTCGACCAGGTCTTGCGCCGCGTCGCGCAGATAGCACTGGATGACGATCCCCACGTCGCGGAAGTCGCGAAACTCGGGCTCCAGCAGCACGCTGCGGAAGACCTCCAGCGTCAGCGCCTTCTTCTCGTACGACTCCATGTCGATGTTGATGAACGCCCGCTGTTGCCGGGCCGCTCGCAGCAGTTCGCGGAGCCGCCCGCCGGCTCGCCGCAGCACGCCGGCGGCATCCACCGCGTCGAAGTGGCAGTCCAGCGCCGAGAGCTTCACCGACAGGTTGACTCGCGGCAACGGGCCATCCGAATCGTGGTCGACCTGCGGCTCCTCCGACCAGGCGTTGACCACGCGCGCCGTGCCTTCGAGCAACTCCAGGTAAGCTCCAAAATAGCGTTCGGCCTCGGAGTCGCTGATCACCGCCTCGCCGAGAATATCCAGGGTGAAGCCCCGTTTGAGCTGGCGTTCGCGGCGGGCCGCCTCCAGCACCTCGCCGACGTTGCTGCCGGCGATGAAGCGGCGCGCGAAGTCCATGGCGCTCAGCCGGGCGATCTGGGCCAGCAGGCTGCGGCCGGCCGCCGCTCCGCGGGTCCAATCCAGGGCCGTCCGCGCGGCGGCGGGAAGCCGGTGGCGGACCGGTTCGAGATACTGATCCAGGTGTCCGATCACGGCCCGCGGCGTGTGCAGCATCGGCAGCACGTCGACGAAGCGGAACAGTTGCACCTTGAGCTGCTCGTCGCGCATCGCCCACTGCATGATCCGCTCGTCCCACCAGCGGCGCTGCAAGATGTTCAGCCGTTTGTCCGCGAGGCTCTCGAACAACTGCCGGCCGATCTGGACCGTCCGCCGCTCCAGCTCCCGCCGTTGTTCAATGGGCAATTCTTCCGGCCAGTTCATGGGAGGCCTGCGACAGCGAGGATTCAAAGCCCGAACCGCGGTCGGCGGTCCGGGATCAGAGCAGATGGCGAGCCTTGATTTCCAGGTAGCGGTTGATCAGCGGCGCGGTCATGTCTTCGGGAAACACATCCAGGGCCAGCACGCCCTTGTGCTGCAGGTCGGTCAGCACCTGGTGCCGCCAAGTCAGGATCTCGGCCGCCGCCGCCGCTTCGAACAGTTGCCGGCCGGCCGGCCGAGGTTGATCGGCGGCCTGGAACAGCGAGCGATCGCGGAGCAGCACGCCCAGCGGCAGATGCCGTCCGACCAGCGACGACAGGTACAGTTCCAATTGGTGCGAATTCACCTCGTCGATGATATTGCTGATCAGAACCACCAGCGAGCGCTTCTTGCAATGGGACCCCAGGTACAGGAATGCCTGATCGTACCGCGACTCGACCAGCCGCGGAAAGCGGTCGAACGAGGCGTGCAGCAACTGGTTCATCTGGTTCATGCCGCTGCGCGGCGGCACGAACGTGTGAATCTCGTCCGAGAAACAGATCAGGCCCACGCTGTCGCCCTGCCGCAAGGCGACGAAGCTGAGCATCAGCAGGGAGTTCAGCGCGTGGTCCAGCAGGCTGATGCCCGACGACTGGTTGGTCATCATCCGCCCGCAATCGACCAGGAACAGAATCCGCTGGCTCTGGCTGGACTGGAAATCCTTGACCGTCAGCTTGCTGCGGCGAGCGGTGGTCCGCCAGTCGATGTGTTTGTAGTTGTCGTCCGGCGTGTAGTCGCGGAGCCGTTCGAACTCGTGGTCCTGGCCGATGCGCCGGGTGCGCCGCACGCCCACCTGGCTCAGCCGGTTCGTCCGCGCCAGGATCGCGTACTCGGCCAGTTGTTTCATGTCGGGATAGACGTGGATCACGCTCTGGCAAGGCAGCCGGAACTGGCGCTTCCACAGCCCCAGCAGGCTGCGGACCCGCAGGTGGACGCACTCCAGCGAGAACGCGCCGCGGCGTCCCGCCACGAATTCGTAGTGGATCGTAGCCCGGCTGCGCGGCTCCATCCGGATCGCAAACTCCGCCGGCGTCGGTTCGAACTCCTCTGGCACGTCGTCACGAATCCAGACCACGCGGCGGCGCTGGCCGTGGTTGCTGATCTGCAAGGTAACTTTCTGGCTCATCCGCAACGAGGCGATCCGGGCGGCTTCGCGGTGCACCGAAAACGTCTTCGCGGCCGGCAGCGTGAACAGATCGGCCGCGGCCAGCAGCAGCAGCCCGACGTCCGCCAGCACCACCAGCAGCACCAGGTCGGCTCGGATCAGCAGCGCCAGCGCCAGCAGGCAGGGGGCCAGCATGGCGATCAGCAGCGGCCAGTGCGGATAGATCCGCCGAGCGGACAGCACCAACAGCGGCAGGGCGAATAGCGTGAGCAGCAACCAGGGCAGCGAGTGGAGCAGCCCGGCACCTTCCTGCAGCGATTGCCAGAGCTGGTTCAAATCCGGGGCACCTCCACCGATCGGATCAGCTCGGCCAGCAACTGGTCGACCTGGTGCCCTTCCACTTCCGCCTCGGCGGTCAGGATCACGCGGTGCCGCAGCGCGGGCAGGGCGATCTGCACCACGTCGTCCGGCACGGCGTAGTCCCGGCCCGAGAAGGCGGCCAGCGTGCGGGCCGCCTGCATCAGGGCGATCCCGGCCCGCGGCGAGGCGCCCATGTAGAACTGCGGCCACCGCCGCGTCAAACGCACGACCTTGTTGATGTAATCGATCAGCCGGTCGTCGACGCGGATCTCGCCGTTGCTGTGCGTCGTGGCCAGGATCTCCTGCGGGCTGGTCACCGTCTCCAGATCGTTTTCCAGACGCTGGTTGATGTCCACCTGGCTGCTGTGCAGCTTCAGGATCTCGGCTTCCTCCTCCACGCGCGGATAGTCGGCCATCAACTTGAACATGAAGCGGTCCAACTGGGCTTCCGGCAGGTTATAGGTGCCTTCCGATTCGATCGGGTTCTGGGTGGCCAGCACCAGGAACGGCCGTTCCAGCGTGTGGCTTGTGCCATCCACCGTCACGCGGTACTCCTGCATGATCTCCAGCAGCGCGGCGTGCGTCTTGGCGGGCGAGCGGTTGATTTCGTCGGCCAGCAGCAACTGCGTGAACACCGGCCCCGGCCGGAAACGAAACTCCTGCGTCTTCATGTCGAACATCGGCGCGCCGGTGATGTCCGAGGGCATCAGGTCGGCGGTGAACTGGATGCGGCCGAAGCGGCAGCCGAGCACCTTGCCCAGCGTCCGCACGAACAGCGTCTTGCCCAGGCCGGGCACGCTTTCGATCAGCACGTGGCCGCTGGAGAAGAGCGCCACCAGAGCGCCCAGCACCAGTTCGTCCTGGCCCACGTACAGCCGGGCGATTTCGTTCGTGACCCGCTCAAACAACCGCCGCGTCGGCGTGTCCCGGCCTTCGTGCTGCCGGTGCGTGCCGGGGGGAGTTCTGGCCGGCGCCGTGCCGCCCGGCGGCTCCAGCCCGACCGTGGACGCCGCGCTGACCGGTTGCGTGTCGAAAGAGAGCGGTAGCGGTGCCGCGTCCGCGGGCGAAGCGGCCGATCCTGCCGGCAAGGTGGTCGCAGGCGCTGGCGGCAGAATGCCCGCGAAGATGTCCGTGGCCGCCGGCGCCGGAGTCGTTCGAACCGGGACGGGGACCGTTTGGACCGTCTGGCACTGGGGACATTGAGCCTGCCGTCCCGCGGCGTCGGCGGGAACCTTCAAGCTTCGCCCACAGCCGGCGCAAGTGAAGTCGAGCGTGGCGACTGGGGCGGTGGCGGGCGAGTTCGGCGGGCCGGCGGGCGGGAACGAGTCGCGGTGGCTGCTGCTCATGCGGTCATCTCACGGGGGCTGGCGGTGCGGTGGTCGTGCTCCCGGCCGGCTCGCTCAAGCTGGCCGCCGAATCACGCTTGACGTGTTGATGGTAGTAATTCAGCCGGGCCTGGGCGTACTGGGTATCGCCGCCGCGCCGCAGCAGCTCGCCCAGCGCCTGCACGTGGCTGCCGAAATCCGACTGGCCCTTGGGTGTGTCGGGACGCTGGACGTTGATCACCAGGTTCATCACCGTGGCAATCGCCGCCTGGCCCGCCTCGACAGGCGTCAAGGAGTATTGCGTCTTGGGGCGGCCGAAGATCGGAAACTCCGCGAAGCAGTACAGGATGCCCAGGGCCACCAGGTGCAGGGCAATGGCCCCCAGAGGCCAGACGGTAAACAATTCGGCTCCTGTCGGGTAGGCCGTGTCCGGTTCCTGTTCGAACACCGTCAGGCCTTCCGCGCCACTCTCCAGAAAGGCCACCTCACCTGGCTCGCCGCAGGCGTCGACCAGCTTGCCGGCCAGGATGCGATGCTGATGATTCACCAGCGGCAAGTTGAGCAGGAACGAACCGTTGGCAACCACCAGGATCTGGCTGCCCTGCCAGCCGCGATCGGTGACGCGGGTCACCAGCGGGCGACCGTCTCCGCTCAGCAGCACCTGGCTGTCGGGCAGGTCCGAGCGGCGGGTACGCGGCACATCCCGCGCCGTGGGGACATCCAGCCAGCCC
Organism: Pirellulaceae bacterium; assembly: GCA_024102795.1. Lineage (GTDB taxonomy): Bacteria > Planctomycetota > Planctomycetia > Pirellulales > Pirellulaceae > JAGFJK01. Next base: position 208 of record JAGFJK010000167.1, on the reverse strand, counting down.
TCGACGACGATGCCGGTCCGAGCGGCGTCGACGTCTTCGAGCCAATCGCCGGCGGGTGATTCCAAATCGCGCACCTGCCGCCGTCCGTCCCCGCGGCGCAGGACGAACCAGCGGGCGTACTGATCGGCCGGCATGCGGGCCCGCGCCTGTTCGTGGTCGGCTCGCGCTTCGGCCAGCCGCCGCCGGACTTCCAGCGCCTGGTCGGGCG
>JAGFJK010000163.1 GCA_024102795.1 Pirellulaceae bacterium | reverse complement strand
CCGCGGCGCGGGCTGGGCGGGCGCGGCCTCCAGATCGACAATCTCGTCGTCGTCATCGCTGACGGTCAAAGGGGCCGGCTGCGAACGCGGTTTCGTCTTGCCAGGAGCGGCCGGACCCGCAGCCTGCGCCGGCTTGCCGGCAGGCTGGGGAGCCGCGGCCGGTTTGGCGCCGCCGCCGGGGCGCTTCTTTTCGCCCGGCACTGGCTCCCGCATTTCTTCCTCGTCCGGCGCGAACCCCAATTCATCGTCGATCGTCGTCGCCGCCTCCGCCGTGGCTGGCTCCCCACCGTCCCCGTTCGACACGTCGCTGACCAGCTTGCTGGCCTGAAAGCGAGTCAGATGCCCGCTGTCCACCAGCAATTTGGCGATCGCCTCGGCGGTGACCTTCTTGGGTTTCTTGGCGACCTGGCTGCGCAGTTCGCCGATGATCTTGTGATCCAGCAAACCCTGCTCTTCCAGTCGGTCCAGAAACTTTTCCGCGGACATTGCCGCTCCTTTCCCAGCGTGATGGCGTCACCGCAACCTAGTCGTCTTCTTCCACGGTCATCAATTGCACTTGTTCCATGCCAACCTCCGTGCCGGCGTCGAGCGCCATGACGACGTATTGCAATTCCGCCTCGGCGTTGGCCTTGACCAGCATCTTGGTGGCGGTGCGAGCCGCTTCGCGCAGCCGCATCAGCAGTTCCTGTTCACTGGGGCACTCCCAGTCGTCCTCGGACGTGAGCACGTGGAACGTATTGTACGCATCCACCTGCACGGTCACCGAACTGGGGTCTTCCTCCTGTTCCTCCGGGATCGCCCGGGTGCTGGGCGAATTGTCCTTGGGCGCCGGCACTTCGATCGACTTCTGCAGGCTGAAGGCGGCGGTGACCATGAAGAAGATCAGCAGCAGGAAGGTCACGTCCACCATCGGCGTCATGTCCATTTCCGAATCCGCCGCCAGGCCCGGCTTGCCGCCGCCGAAGCTCACCTTGTTGTTCGCCTCGGCGCGCACGTCCTCGTCATCGTCGGGTTCCGTCACAGCCGGCCGGTTCGCGGTCGCCGGCACGGCGGCGTCGGCGACAGCGCCCGTCTGCTGGCCGGCGCCGGCCGGATGGGGCGAATACTTCTGGTTCATGGCATGCTCACTTGGTTTCCATCACGGCCACATGCAGGCTTTGGGCCTCGGGCGCCAGGCCAATCGACTTGGCCACCTGCGAGACATGCCGCTGCTTGATCTGTTTCTCGGCCTTGATCAGCACGTACTGTTTGCCGCTGGCCAGGCCCTTCTCCACGTAGTCGCGGATTTCGTCCTCCTGCGTGGCCAGGTCCGACGAAAACGGCTGCCCGCTCTCGCGGCTCACCTTGGGAGCGTCCGGCGTCCCCTGGGACACCAGAATCACCACCGAATTCTTTTCCACCACCGCCGTGCCGTGCCGCGCCTTGGGCAGGGCCACCGCGCTGTTGGGGTCCATCTTGGACGCGACCAGGAAGAAGATCAGCAGCAGGAACGTAATGTCGATCATCGGCGTGATGTCCATTTCGTCGTCGATGCCGTGCTGCCGCCGCGACAGGGCCAGCAGCGAATGCTCGTACGCGTCGTCAAACGCTTCATCCTCTTCCTTGCCGGCGGCCGCCGGGCTGGTGGCGGCCGTTTGCTGGTCGTCGTCGGGCGGGCGAAACTGGCTCATCGCGTGCGGCTCCGGAAACCCGTCATAGCTTACTTGCCCTTGGCGGCGACGCCCGGCGCCAGCCGGAACGTGTCAAGGAACCGGGTCAGCCCGGACGCCACCAGGTCTTCCATCTTGCGGATCCGCACGTTCACGCTGGCCATGCAGAACAGCAGCGGAATGGCGATCGCCAGCCCGCAAGCGGTGGTCCGCAGGGCCACGTTGATGTCGTCCGCCAGTTGCGTCGGGTCGACGTTCTCGGCCGAGGCCAGCGTGGCGAACGCGCCCATCATGCCCAGCACCGTGCCGAACAGCCCGATCATCGGAGCCGTCTTGATCACCGTGCTGACCCAGCTCAGCCGGTAATCCAGGTCGGCCAGCACGTCCCGCTGGAAGCGGTCCATCACCAGTTGCCGCACTTTGGCGTAGCCGATGCCCCGGTTCGCCACGGCCAGCTCAACCAACTGCGGAGTCGCCCGCCGGTCGCCGTCGCACAGCTCAATAATGGCGTCGAAGTCGCCCTTCTTGAGCGGTTCTTCCAGGGCGTCGAGAAACTCGGCTTGCTGGGCCTCGGTGCGGAACCGTTTCTGGGCCACGCGGGACCAGACCATCACGACGCAGAACAAGCCCCAGAGGGCGACGAGTGCCAGGGCGCTGTAGATCGCCACGGCGATGAGATAAAAGACGTCGAGTTGCATGGATCGGACTCTGAAACCTCAACCGGAAGGGGAAACCTGTAGTTTAATTGCGGTAATACTGACTCATCACAAAAAATTCGTAACGGCCGCTGGAACCCTGGACGCCGAAGATCGTCTTGCGGATGTTCTTGACCGTCTTGCCTTGCGGTTCGGCATGTTGCAGTTCCAGCAAGGCCAGCCGGTTCTCCGTGTCCTTGGGGATGAACTGCATGGTGACTCGCCGCTGAACTGGCACGCCGGCGCGGGTCAGCAGTTGCCGGTCCATCTCCACCAGTTCCCCGCTGGTCCAGGTCATGTAGAGCCGCTTTTCCGCCTCGCTGCTGCCGGACCGCTTGACCGGGCTGCGGGAGAAGTTCCGGGCGTAGTCCACCTGGTTCACGCCGCCACCGGCCGCTCCCAGTTCGATCCCGAAGAAGTCCAACTGCTCGGCGTACTTCGAAATGCTGTCGCTGGCATAGCGGATCTGCCAGCGTTCCCAGCGGGGAATGATATCCTCGCCCTCGCCGCCCGGCCCGGACTTGCGGCTGTCGCCCAGCCCGGAGCCTTTGCCGGACACGGTGGCGTCGGTGTGCAGGGAGTCGAGCGAGGCGGCCATGCTCGTCACCGCGTCGGTGACCGCTTCCAGAGTGGCTTCGAGCTGCGGCGTTTCCAGTTCCTCGAGCTCCTCCAGCCCCGGCTCCTCCAGGTCCCGCGCATATCCCTTGGCATGGTCGCCGCGCCCGGCCGGTTCCTCGATCAGCTCGACCGGCGGCGAGGCCTTGGCGAACACCAGCACGGTCGTCAGCCAGACGGCGAACAGCATGCCGACGAACGCCCCGACCATCACGATCAGCGAGATCAGCAGGCTGGCCACCTTGTCGTACGAGGTGACCTTCAGATCCAGCTTGGCCGGATCATGGTCCAGGACATGCGGGTGCGCGGCGTGCGGATGCGCGGCAGGCGTCCGTTGCTGGGGTGAAGGCGGCAGCGCGGTCGTCATGGCAGATCCCTCATACAAAGGCCACCCGGCCTGGAATCAAACAGGGCTGGAATCAAATCGGGGGTTCGTGTGCATCTCGGACTGGAATCGTGGCTGCTGGTCGCGTCGGTCCTGACTAGTTCGTCTTCAAGACTTCCAGGTCGGCGTCGGGGCGAATCGACAAGTACCACTGGGTCCAGGCTTCCTGGGCCTGCCGCTTCTGCTCCTCGCTCGGCTCGTCCATCAGCCCGAACCCATCGAACCGCCGGCTGAGGAACCGCAGGCCGTCGCGCGCCTCGCGGACCACGCGGGCGTCGGGATCGGAAAGAGCGAAAATCAGCGCCGGCACGACGTCCAGTTGCCCGGACCGAGCCAGCGTGCGGACCGCCACCCGTCGAGCCTGGTAGTTCTCGCCGGCCACCATGCTGCGCAACTTGGCCAATTGCGCCTTGCGGGTCGGCGAATCCAGATCGACGTTCAGCTCCAGTTTGCTGTCCAACAGGCCATCCAGATTGGCCCCTTCGGCGCTCTCCAGCTCGCGCATCAAATTGTCCAGGTCGACCACGGCTTGGGGCACGATCACCTTGCCGTCCTTGCCCTGGCTCAGGTTGCTCACGTCCTTGGGCAGTGAATAGCCGCCCACCAGCAGGCCCTCGCCCTTGATCGTCTTCTGGATCGCATCCTGCGTGCTACGGAGCAGAAACAGCACGGCGAAGGCCGTGTTGATCGCGTCCTGGCCCTTGGCATCCCGCCAGTTGCCCGCGGCCTGTTGACTCGAGAGCAACAGGCTCACGCCGTCATTGTACCAGCCGGGTTCCTTCTGCACTCCGCCGCGGGCCAGTTCCCGGAAACTCATGTAGCGTTCCAGCCCGTACAGGTAGTACATCTGCCAGTGGTCGGTGCGGATGTTGTAGCTGGCGGCGAAACCCCGGTCGCCATCGGCCAGGCTGCGGTCCAGGTGGCCCCGGTTGACCATTTCGGACGGCTTGCGCTGGTCCGAGTCCTTGTCCTCCACTTTGACCAGCGCCTTGGCCTTGCTGTCGTCTTCTTCCTTCTGTCGTTGGACGAACCCCAGCAGATCGGCCGACATGTAGACGCTGCCCACGCCCGCCACGACCATCGACGGAGTGATCCGATCGGGCTGGTTGATGCGGTTGTAATGACCGGGGTCCTGACCCTGGTAAGCCCACAAGCCGCCAGGCGTCTGGGTGCGGATCAGCCAGTTGCAGACCGCCGCCGCCGCCTGGTCGGGAATCGGAATGCCGTGATAATAGGCGGCCCACATCGCTAGCACCGAATACTGCGTCTGGGACGTATCGCCCGTGTTGCGACCGTGGTAGCCCCAGCCGCCGTCCGACCGCTGGTGGCTGAGCATCCGTTGCAGCAAGGCCTCGATTTCCGGCCGGTACAGATCGGCGTCCAGATCGCACAGAAACATCACGGCGATGCCCGTGCTGTAGTTACCGGATTCATCCCAGTTGGCCTTGCCCGTCAGGCCGTCGCGGATCGCCTGCACCCCCGCCACGACCTTGGGATGGCTGGGATTGGGTGCGCCGTACTTCGCGCTGGCCTTGTAAATGGCCATCGCCAGCAGCGCCTTGCCGCCCACCAGGCTGGCCTCGCCCTCCACGGGCTGCTCCAGGTACTTGATCGCCTTCTCGACCGCCGCCTTGACTTCCGGGCTGTGCGGCGTGTAGGCGATCGCCCCGCCTGCGGGCCCCAAGGAAAGGCTCAGGCCGATCCACAATCCGATCCACGCGCGTGAGGTCAACATCGACGAAAGCCCTCCTGCGGAATGATTCCGGGAGAAATGTACCTGCGAACGCCCGGAAAGGCCCCAGTGTCCAAGAACGCCGGCCGCGCGGCAATCGGCGGGCGGGCGAATTCTCACCTCGGTCCGAACCATCGCCGTCCACCTGCCAGGTGGCATGAGGCAAATCAGGGGGAGCAACAAAGACTGTTCCTCCTCAGAAGACCGATCCTAGCCCCGGCAGGCGCGATTGTCAAGCAGCCAGACTGACGGAAGTCCTTTGAAGATCAGCATTTGACGCACTTTGCACGCTCTTTGGGTGACGGCCGCCGGGCAGGTGGGCCGGCGGGCATTCCCCGCTGGGTAGTTGGGCTTGCCAGTGGGACCAGACGTGGTACGCTGGAGGCTTCCCAAATGCGTGGGCGGTTGGCCACTCGTGAGCTGGCCGCGCACTGGTCAGGTAGCTCAGTTGGTAGAGCATCGGACTGAAAATCCGAGTGTCGGCGGTTCGACCCCGCCCCTGACCACTTGAGGACTCTCACTTGGCGGTTCCAGGCCGGCCTGCCAGTGGATCGTTCAATATCCGCTGTGCTGGCCGATCATCTGACCATCCACGAAGATGCGGTACGAGTTAGGCCGCAACCCGCCCAGCATGACCGGCCGTTCATGCTCAATGGTGACTTCGTGCGGCTCCGCCTTGCCGACCACGAACGTGTAGCGCTTCACCCACTGGTGGTTGAAATGGGTGGATAAGTGCGTGGGATCGACCAGCGCGACTTGCTGCCCGTCGGCCGTGATCCTCAAAGTCCCGTTCCACGAGTTCCGATAAAACTCGACGCGAGACTTCTCGCTGTTTCCAACGTCGAAGGTGAATCGCACGTTTGGGAAAAGGTGTCAGGTACCTTTTTGGCTTTTTGGGGATTCGATTGGCTCCCTCCCCGGCTTCCGGAAGGGCTGGGGAGGAGCTCTTCGGGGCTGTGAAAACGATAACACAAAACGAAGACTCGTGGTAGCGCGACCGCGATGGGAAAGTTCCGAGATGGGAAAGGTCAGACACCCAAGGATCAAGCGGCTGGGCGGCGGGACCAGTTGTTGGATTGGTGATCGATTGGCCCGGCGGATTGCGAGCAGATCGCGCAATCGCTTGACCGACCCGACCGCTCGGCCGAATCACTCACCAAAGTTTTCCACGGCCGGGTCCAGCCCGTAGATTCTCAAGCGTTGCACCAACGCCGAGGGATCCGAACCCGGCGCCGCTCGTGCCGCCGTGGTCCGCGCCGCCATCCGGAGCAGAAGCCGCACATTCTCGAACATCGACATCTCCAGGAGCCGATTGTCCGACGCTCAACGGCGCTGCCGCCCGTCAGGTCACAGCCGCCGATAGCGGGCGTGGCCGGGTGCGTTCGACGGCATTGCATCCGCAATGTTGGGCAGGAAGCGATTGAGGACAATCGCTCAGTACTGGAATTCAAACCGCGTTTGTCCCGACCGCATCGGATCGGTCAGACTGCTGATGATCACCTCGTCGGTGGTGATCTGCAGCGAACCGCCCCGGGAGACTTCCGAGACCAGCGAGACATCCAGCGTCAGCAGTTCGTTCGATGGATCCACCAGCGGGCAGAGGATCACCTCGATGTTGCCTCCCACTTCCACGAAGCACTGGTCCGTGGTGTTGGTGACCGTCCCCGTGGCCTGCTCGTAAACGACCTGCTGATCTTCGATCTCGAACAGCAGATCCACGGGGTCCAGCCAGATGGCGATAAGCGACGTGATCCGCTGGCCCGACGGACCCACGGTGGGAACCAGTCGTTCGGTTAGCAGGGCCAGCAGCTTGTCGGTGACCTGGGCATCGTCGCCGAGATCGCTGAGCGTCTCGTCCAACTGGGCGGCCAGGTCGGCGTGCAGTTGGGTCAGGAACCCGGTTCCGCTGGGGAACACTCCCAGATCGCCGACGCTCGTGGCGGGCAAGACCAGGCCGGTGGCCACTCGGCGACTGCCCTCGGCGATCTGGCCGCTTTCCAGCGAGACCACCGGATGCCCGACCAACTGGGCCGTGTCGGCCAGCAAATCGGCCTCCTGATCGTTGAAATCCTCGGTACGGATGTTCGCCGACAAGTCCACGCGGTAGGAACCCGTGGGAAGCGGCTCGTCCGTGGCCAGCGTGATGGTCTGCCGGACCGCGGTGGGAAACGTGCGGCCGCTGGAGACGCTGACGTTGGTACCGGGCGAGTAGACGATTTCCTGGATCGGGATTACCCGGTCGTCGGCCGTGCCGAACAGCCGATCCGGACCGAAGCTGGTGACCGTGAAGTTCGCCGGGTCCTGAGCCGTTTCCGGATCCAGCCGGTCGCCTTGCAGGGTGACCACGATGCTGGTCGTGGGGCCGCCGGGGTTGAGGCCGATGCCCGGCAGCAGCGCCTGGGCCTCAATCGAGACCACCTGGGGCAGCACATTGATTACGGGCGTGAAGGCGCCCGATCCGCCGTGGATGCCGAACACGTGCAGCGTGAGTTCCTCGCCCTGAGCGGCCAGCACTCGGAACCGCTGGCCGGAGCCCAGGATGTTCCCTTGTGCGTCAAGCAACTCCGCGCCGATTCCGTCACCCTCGGTGTATTGGAACAGCAGCGACACATCGATCACCTCGTCGGCCGCCGTGATCTCCTCCGTGGGCACGGTGAACTTGTAGAACGCATCCTGGCGGTCGGGCACGATCGTTTGGGTCTGATCGACCAGGTGCACGACAGTTCCCAGATCGCGGGCCGTGGCGGGAGTGTCGTTGGGGGTGAACTGGGGTGGTTCGCCGTAGATTACGAGGATGCCGTCGCGGTCGGTAACCACGGCATCAGGGATGCCATCGCCGTTAAGATCGCCGACGTCCACATCGCGGGGCTGGATCACGTCGCTGGTCAGAGTGACTGAGCTCTCAAAGCCATCATATTGCCCCGCATCGTTCCGTCGAGCTGGGAACACGACGACTTCGGGACGACTATGGCCACGGCCGGTGTAGGCCACAATCAGATCAGGAACTCCATCGCGCGGTCCCAACTCCGGCAGACCGTCCGCAAGACTGCCAACATCCACGATTTCGACTGCGCTTGCGTAATCACCGCCCGTTACACGATTGGCAGGTTGGAAAGTCGCATCGCCGTTGCCCAGCAGGACGAAAACATCATTTTCGACGTTAACCACGTCGAGGTGATTGTCGCCATTGATGTCCGCGACCGCCAGGGCGACGGCAACACGTCCTGCGAAGTAGTCAGCCAGGAAGGTAAAGGTACCGTCTCCGCTGCCAAGCAATACCGAAACCTCTGGCTGCGCGCCATCGCCACTGGCGACGACATCCAGCAGACCGTCTTCGTTCAAGTCCGCCAGCCGAATCGTCCCATTATTGTTTCCTCCGATTGGCAGGCTGCTCGATCGCTGAACCTGGAAAGTACCATCACCTCGGCCAAGCAGCGTCGAGATCGCCACCGACGTGCCGCCAACCGCAGTCTCGACGGCAACCACGTCCAGATTCCCATCGCCATCGACATCACCTACGTCCAGATCAAAGGGAGCTGGCGTGGATTCGAATCTACGTTGAGGAGCTGTGGTCCCGTCACCTCGTCCAATCGCCAGCGATATGTCCGCCGACGCGACATTGTTCACCAACAAGTCCGGAATCCGGTCATGGTTGACATCTGCCACAACGACGTCTCGCCCGAAAGTACGGACCACCTGGTTGATGTCGGAATCAAGCGCTCGAAAGGCCCCGACTGAAAACTCTCTTGGCGCCCGCAACGTTCCGTCTCCGTTGCCAACCAGCACACTGAACTTGTTAGACAGAGCACTTGTGACGACAACATCCGTACTTCCATCAAGGTCGACGTCACCGAGCGTTGCCTGTGAGGGGCCGCCGGCGACCGGGATGAACAGTTGTCCGGCATCGGACGTTGAAATCTGGTCCCGGTTCGTGAACTCGAGAGACAAGTTGCCGCTGGCCTCATCGGCAGCGAAAACGAGAATCAACAGATCCTGATACTGTCTGACGGTAAGCTCCACCGACACGATGCCATTGCCGACAGGCATTCCGGAAGTGAGTAGGGCAAATGATTTCCCGTCCAGTATCTGGACCTGGAACTCGCCCATGCCGTCACTGTTCGCTGAGACTACAACCTCGACAGACCCAGTTGCGGCGGTGCGAACACCGAACAGTGCTCCTTCGCCGGCGCCCACGTGGACTGCCGCAGTCGCATGGACGCGAGTGCCAAGATCCTCAGCCAGGGATTGGATGCGCAAGCCATAGTCAACCGTCTGGTTACCCGAACCGAGTACGCGAATGAGGAATTCCGCGCCGGCTGAGATGGGCGCAGTGAATTCCCGGCTGGTGGCCATTCCGTTTTCATTCAAGATGTCCTGTCCTTGCGCGAGGATCATGGTGCCAGTTGGGTCCCACAACTCAAGTTCCAAGGCACCAGGCAAGACGTTGGTCTCATCATCGAAGACCGCCGAGACAATTAGTTGACCGCTGGCGGCGGATGTTCCCAGAAACCAATCCTGGTCACCGGGTGTGACTGTCAGATTCGGGAGTAGACGGCGAATGACACTGCCCAGCATCGTGGGCGACGCGTTGCGATCAGGTGTGTCGTTGGGTTCGAATCGATCGTTTGGAGGGGCGGGAATGTTCTGAACTGGGAATCTGGCGAGATAGACATCCTGGTTCCCTTTGCGGGTATCAGCCCAGGCGGTGAGGCCGCGATCGCTTCCGACCGCCAAGCCGATGAAGTCGCCGAGATAGAAGTCCTGCTCCCCGTTTGCGTTTTCGAACACTCCGGCGTTCGGATCGAAAGACGTATCCGTAATGCGGAAATTTGGGCTGAAAGTGAGGCCACCATCGGTGCTCGTCGTCCCCCAGACATCCAATTTGCGTTCTTCCGGGTCACGGCGCTGGTCGTACCAGACGACGACGATGTTTCCCAGGGGATCCGTCGTAATCGCGGGAAATGCCTGGCCCGACACGACCTCCCCCGCCGACGATCCGTCCGCACTCCTGGCGTCATTGTCGTCGTTGAGTGGAACAAGTTCACCTTCCGGCAACAGCGCGAGATCGGGGTAAGGACCGACCATGACATCGGTCTCCCAGGACCGGGCAAAGTCGGAAGAGCGACCAAAGAACACGTCCCCCGCATCAAGTGATGTACCCAACTCGTCCCTTACCTCGATTGCTTCGGCTGCGAAAAGGTGGCCTGGGCGAATGGGGTCGGCCGCAACAGCTCTCTTCGTGTGGTTTCGAAACTGGCTGTTGGGAAGAACATTGCCGAAAGACTCAAAGGCGCTTCCGAAGACAATCTGAGTTGGCGCCTCCAAGTCAGCCGTGCTGAATGTTTCCCCGCCATCCACTGAGACTGATAAAGCGAAATTGGCCCCCCCAAAGTGTGAGACGTACACTTCGCCCGCGGCACCGACGGCCAGGTGTGGCTGATCAATGAAACTGCCGCCTGGCCCGCAGCAGTTTCCATCGTTGGGATCGGTGACGTCCACCAGAATGATGCTCCGCTGTGCGCCTTTGCGTTCCTCGCGCTGAACCTCCCATGTCTGGCCTTCGTCATTCGATATAGCGAATAAGACCTCAATGCCTCCCGTCGAATTGGGGTTGCCTGGGAACTGCCCAGTCGGGTAGTTCCGACTCCAGGTGGCATACAACTGTCCGTAGTGTGGGTTGAGGTGTCCATCGGGGAGCAGTTCGTGTACGTCGATTGCGATCTCTGGAATCACATCGAAGGGTACTTCCTGGCCTCCATCGTATTCACTTTGTGTAATGGCTACGGGAGCATTCCAAGTGGTACCACCATCGTCACTTCTGGCGATGAACACTCCGTTATTGGACGTGAATCCCGGAACTCTTGGCTCCCCGAAATTCGGATTGGTCAAGCCCGGCTTCTCTTCTCCCAAGAACGTCGCGGCCATGTAACTCACGTACACCCGGCCCTGATCGTCGAACTTGGCGATCGGGTTCGCGGCGCCCTGTTCGAAGCCGGCGGGGACGGGCATTTGATTCCGCGTCCAGGAAGTGCCGCCGTTTCTCGACACGGCCACTCCCAGCCCCGCGTAGCCGGTGTCCACCAGCGAATAGTCCATGTAGGCCACCACCACGTTGTCCGCGTCGTTGGGGTCGATCGCCACCGAGGGCATCTGCTGCACGCCGGAATCCGTAGTGAGTGGAATGTTGACCTTCCGCGGCGGCCGCGGACCCGTCTGGTTCAGTGCGTTGACGACGATCAGAACATCGTTCGGTTCGAACAGGTTGTTGCCGTTGACGTCCACCAGCGGATCACGCTTGACCGCCTGGCCCGTCAGCGGGCCCGACCCCTCGGCGTTCTGCTTGTTGACCAGGATCAGCACGTCCACCGGAGCGACCATGCCGTCGTCGTTGACGTCCAGGCGATCGAAGGCGTTCTGCCAGCCCGTGAGCAGCCGCCGCTGTTCGAGTTGCTCGAGCCACAACCGGCGTCGACGCCGGACCACGCGTCCCCGGGCTTGCGTCATCACTGCACCTCGCGGTATTGGCGGCTGGACTCAGGCGCGTCGGACGTGTCGCACTATGAAACTACTACCGCTTGCCGGCCTGAACCTGACGAGCCTCAGCAGCCAAGAATCACGAAAAGTTCCCGCAACTCCGCGTCGGTCTCGCGGTGGGCGGCACACGTTTGAGCAACCTCCTCGCGCAGCAAGCCGCGGTACCGCTTGCGCAACCGCGAACCGGCTGTCATAGCCGCCGCCGTGTCGGAAATCCCCAGTACCGCGGCGGACTGAGCGTACGATGCCTCCGCCGTCCGCCCGGCGAGGATTGACTTGAACTGGTCGAACGCCAACAACTCGCCGGCTTGTGAGAATTCGTCCCTCAGCCGCGCCAGGACATGGTCCAGCAGAGCGATCGCCGATTGCCTCTCGAACAGCCGCTCGGCCGTCAGCATCGACGCCAGCAGGAAAGCGCGAAACCGCCTCAATGAACCCCCACCGTCGCACGCGAAATGTACTCCACTGGTGGGTAGGTTGCAAGCAATTTCGAGATTTCGTGGCCAAAGCCCGGTTCGTCCCCAACGCTCGGGAATCCCGCCGGGCAAGCCGGCGGGATTCGAAGCGAGGGGAGCGCGTCGGGCGGAGTAGTCAGAAGCCGAATGATCCGCCGGGCAAGGCGGCGGGATTCGAAGGGAGGGGAGCGCGTCGGGCGGAGTAGTCGGAAGCCGAACGATCCGCCGGGCAAGCCGGCGGGATTTAATGTGGTGATGCCCCTCTACTGGCCAAACTATGCCGACTAATGCAGCCGTGCCGCACCGGAGAAGCTGAAAGAGTTGGAGCAGGCAACAAAAAATGCCACGGTATCCAAGGGCGCGTCGCGCCGCTTGCACCGTGGCATGCTGCTGGCCAGGCGGAACTGGCTGTCATTCGGGTCTGCCGGGGCCGGTCTGCCGGGGCCGGTCTGCCGGGGGGCCGTCGTGGTCCGGGACCGCGGGCCTAGACCATATCCTTCAGGCCCTTCAAGGGGCGGATCTTGACTACGTTGCGAGCTGGCTTGGCCTTGAACACGGTTTCTTCGCCCGTGAACGGGTTGACGCCCTTGCGTTCCTTGGTGGCCGGTTTGCGGATGACCGTGATTTTGCACAGGCCGGGCACCGTGAACTGACCGGAACCCTTCTTGCCCAGGTTCTTCTGGATCTCGGCCGACAGCGCGTCGAGCACTGTGGCGACTTGCTTCTTCGAGAGCCCGGTGGTCTCGGCGATGCTGGCGTAGATCTCGCTCTTCGTGGGTGGTTTCTTCACTGCGGCTTTCGCCATGGGTGCGGCTTTCGCCATGGGGCACGTCCCTCCTGGAGAGGTTGTAAACGAATACGATAGTTCTGTGACGTCCGTCCGCGTTTTGGGACGGCGTGATTAGATACATTGATCGAGAAAATTCAACCCTGGAATGCCATAAAACCCGGAAAAACGGCAAATTTTGCCATCAGGGCGGCGGCCGGCCGTGGAACGATCGAGCTGTTGGACGACTGCGCGGCGGTTTCCCCTGGCGCCGCGCGGCTGGCCGGAGGCGGCCAGCTTGCGTGGCCCGTTCAACGACAATAAGATATTATCTATTCAGCGGTTGCGCCGCGGATGTTCGCCCACGGGCGATGCTTGACTTGACCATCAGCAACGATAAGGCTACCGGCATGCGGTATTTCCGATTCGCCACGCGGCTGGCTCGCTCGATGTGCTGTTTCGCCTGCCTGTCGCTGGCCGGCCTGGTGCTGGGACTGGGCTTTCAGCCGGCCCCGGTGGCCGCTCAGGTGGCCGGCCGGGCCGAGCAGGTGCAGAACGTTTTCCGGCCGGCGCCGCGGGAACTGCGGCAACACTTGACGCGAGCCGAGAAGGCGCTGGCCGAGCAGCAGTACAGCGAAGCGGTCCTGGAGCTCGGATCGCTGCTGACGGCCGCGCAGGGCGAGGACGGCGACGCGACGGCCCAGGACTACTTCGTGGGAGACGCGGAGGGAGGCAAGCCGTTAAGCAGCCTCAAGGCCCAGGCGCTCAAGCTGCTGGGCAACATGCCGGCCAAGGGACGCGAGCTGTTCGAGTTGCAATACGGCGCCGACGCGCGGGCGCTGCTGGACGAGGCCATCGTCCGGGGCGACCTGGACCTGTTGAACGAGGTCACGCGGCGCTACTTCCACACCAAGGCCGGTTACGAGGCCGCGCTGTTGCTGGGCCGTTATCACCTGGATCAGGGGCGGCCGCTGGCGGCGGCCCTATCGATGCAGCGCGTGGCCAGTCTTCCCGCGGTGGCCGGCGACTACGAGCCCGAGCTGTCGGTCTTGCTGGCGTCGAGCTGGCTGTACAGCGAAATGCCGGAGAAGGCCGAAGCGACGCTGCTGGCGCTGCAGAAGCGGCTGCCTCAGGCCCGGCTGCGGGTTGGCGACCAGCAGGTGGCGTTGTTCCGTGAGCCGGGCGAGGCCCTGCCCTGGCTCAATAAACTCATTGGACTGCAACTGCAACTTGGCGGCTCGGCCGTTTCCCAGTGGGTCATGTTTCGCGGCAACCCGCAGCGCAACGCGGCCAGTCGCGGCAGTGCACCGCTGTTGAACTTTCGGTGGCGGCTGCCCACGGTGAACAACCCGTCGGACGAGCGGCTGGTGGCGGAGCGGGCCCAGGAGTATCTCAGCAAGGATCTGCCCACGCTGCCGGTGTTGACGCCGCTGGCGGTGGACGACGTGATCCTGATGCGCACACCCAGCCGCCTGGTGGCGGTCGATTTCGCCAGCGGCAAGCGGATCTGGGAGTTCCCCTGGCTGAGTTCGGACGCCGAGCAGCCGACGGACCGGGTGCGTTTGCAGGGAGGCACCGGCTCGCCCCGCATGACCGAGCTCAACCAGCGGTTGTGGGAGGACGCGGCGTACGGCCAGGTGGCCAGCGACGGGCAGTCGGTCTTTCTGCTCAACAACCTGGGCTATGCCAACACGGGCGGCTACATGCAGCGGGTGGTCGTCATGGCGGGCGGCATCCAGCAGCCGAACCCGAACTGGCCCAAGACCCACAACGAACTGGTGGCGCTCGACCTGGAAAAGGAAGGCAAGCTGCGGTGGATCGTGGGCAGCAACGACGGGCGGGACGAGCCGCGGTTGTCCGGGGCGTTTTTTCTCGGCCCTCCCCTGCCGCTGATGGGGCGCCTGTACGTGCTGGCGGAAATCAAGGGCGAGGTGCGGCTGGTGGTGCTGGACGCCCGCACCGGGCGGCTGCAATGGTCGCAACAACTGGCCCATGTGGACGAGCGGTCGATCACGCTCAACGGCGAGCGGCGGCTGGCCGGGGCGACGCCCTCGTTCGCCGACGGCGTGCTGATCTGTCCCACCTCGTCCGGCGCCGCGGTGGCGGTGAATGTGGCCCAGCGTTCGCTGCTCTGGGGATTCGCCTACCAGCAGACGACGCAGCCCAACCGGAACTTCGGTTTCTCGCCAATCTATGCCACGGCGGCCAAGCCGATCGGGCAACGCTGGGTGGATGCCACGGCCACCATCGCCGACGGCCGCGTGCTGGTGACGCCCATCGAATCCGACGTGCTCTACTGCCTGGACCTGCTGACGGGCGAGGTGAAGTGGAAGCGGCCGCGGGAGGAAGGCCTGTTTGTGGCCTGCGTCGAGAACGGAACGGTGGTTCTGGTGGGCAAGAGCCAGGTGCTGGGACTGAAACTGCAGGATGGTGAACCGGCCTGGAAGCAGCCGCTGGCCCTGGGGGATCAGATGCCCAGCGGTCGCGGCTTTCTCAGCGCGGGGACCTACTTCCTGCCCACGCACAAGTCCAACCTGCTGAAAATCAAGGTGGCTGACGGGACGCTCCAGTCCGAGGTCCGGACCGACTATCCGCTGGGGAACCTGATCTGCTACCGCGACGAGATCATCTCGCAGGGGATCGACTGGCTGGCGACGTTTTACCAGTGCGACCCGCTGCGCGAGCGGGTGGCCGCGCGGTTGCGGGAGAATCCCGACGACGCCTGGGCTCTGGCCCGCCAAGGCGAAATCTGGTTGCAAGACGGCGACCGCACGCAGGCCCTGCAGGCGTTTCGGAAAGCCTATCAGTTGCAGCCGGACGACGATGCCAGCCGCGGCTTGTTGGTCAAGACGCTGTTGAGCGCCCTGCGGGAGGACTTCGCCGCCAACCGGGACGCGGCTCGCGAGGTGGAACCGCTGATCGACCAGCCGGAGTTGGCGGCGGAATACCTGCGGCTGATGGCTTCCGGGCTGCAGAGCGTGGGGGCCGTGGATGAGGCGTTCGAAGCGTATTTGAAGCTGGCCGAACGCCCGGCCCGCGTGTCGGATGGGCTGAATTCGACGCAACCGCTGATGGACGAAGTGGACGGGCGGCTGCGGGTCAGCCGGCAGCGCTGGATTCGCGCCCGGCTGGTCGAGTTGCTGGAAGCGGCCAACCCAGAGCAGCGTCAGCGGATGGACGCTTTGATTCAACGGCGGCTGGACGAAGCGGCTGGGGCCAGTTCACCGCAGGCCCTGCGCGGCTTTCTGGAAGACTTCGCGGACCATCCTCTGGGCGCGGAGGCCCGGCTGCTGTTGGCCGATTGGCTGATCAAGCTGGAGGAACTGCTGGAGGCCGAACTGCTGTTGTCGCGGATTGGCGCGGACGCCGAGCCCGCCGTGGCGGCTCGCGCGGTTCTGCTGCGGGGCCGGCTGTTGCTGGCGGCCGAGCGGTTTGAGGCGGCCGCCTCGCAGTGGCTGAGGCTGCGGGACGCGTTCGGCGACGTGCTGGTGCTGGATGGGAAGACGGGCCGCCAGTGGTACGATGAAATTGCGGCCGACGAGCGGCTGGCCGCGGCGCTGGCGGCTCCGCGCGGCTGGGCGCAAGGCCAGACGGAGACGGAGGAAGGCGGCCGGCCGCTGAACCAGTATTCCAGTTACCCGCGGGTCTACCCGATCACCTTCGAGGACGCGGTCGGACCGTTCGACGTGGGACCCCGCCTGGCCTACGACCAGCGCCGCAACCTGCTCGAAATCCAGGACGCCCTGGGCAACGCCCTCCGCGAAGTGCCGCTGGGCGACAGCCGCCGCTTCTATTCCTCGAACTACAACGTGAATAAGTGCCGGACCAACGGCCATTTCGTGCTGGCGGCGGTGGGGAACGAAGTTCTGGCGATCAACCTGCTGGACACTTCCGAAAACTCGCCCGAGGCCATCCTCTGGCGGCGCGATCTGTCGCAGACGATGACCCAGCCCTACCGCACGGCCCAGATCCGCACTCAGGGCCAGACCACTCCCTGGGGCGACACCCGTTATACGGCCGTCGACGCCTCGGGCAACCTGCTGGGCATGATCGGTTCGGCCTACGCCGACGGCATCTGCTATGTCCGCCTGCGGGAGCTGATCTGCGCCGATCCGCTGACCGGGGAAACGCTCTGGACGCGCAGCGGGATCCCGGCGGCGGCCGAACTGTTCGGCGATGACCGGTACGTGTTCCTCGTGCCACCCAAGAGCAGCGAAGCCACGGTCTACAGCTTGATCGACGGCCAGGAACTGGGCAAGCGAACGGTCACGCCGGGAGATCGCCGCTGGAAGACGGTTGGCCGGCACGAACTGGGCTGGACCCAGGAGAACACCACGCTGCGGCTGCATCTGACGGACGTCTGGGAGCAGCGCGAGATCTGGTCGCGGGCCGTGCCGCTCGGATCCCGCGGCTGCCTGATCGACGACCAGGAAGTGGCCGTCCTGCAGCCCGATGGCAAGCTGCTGGTCCTCTCGCTGGAGGACGACCGCCCCCGGCTGGAAACGCAGCTCGACGCCGAAGCGTCGCTGACTTCGATTCACGTGCTGCGGTCGGCCGAGCAGTACCTGCTGATGGTGAACGCTCCCGCGTCGGTCAATTCCACCGTCAATGCCTCGACGATCCCGCTGGGAGTGAACGTTGCGCCGCTGGTCAGCGGCAAGCTGTATGCGTTCGCCCGCGAGGGCGGCAAGATGCTCTGGGACCAGCCCGTGTTGGTCGACCGGTATGGTTTGCCGCTGGATCAGCCGACCGAAACGCCCGTGGTGACCTTTCTGCGGCAGGTGACCAGTACCAGCGCGGCGCCGGGGCAGCGACCCGGCACGCGCGGCTCGGTGCTGTGCCTGGACAAGCGTACCGGCCGGGTCTTGTTGCGGGACGACGAGATCCCGACGCAGATTTTCAACTACCAGGTGGCCGGTGACCGGGCCGCGCAGACGGTGGCCTTGATGCTGCCCGGCAAGACCTACACGATCCGGTTCACCGACCGGCCAGTAGCGGAGGGACCGGGCCAGGCGGACGCGAAGGAAGGCGGCGGCCCCGACGGTGAGGCTCCGCCTGACGCACCACCCGAAGCCGGTTCGGCCAGAGCCGGGCAAACGCGGGGCGGCTTTGCGAACCTGTTCTTCAACGCGCTGCGGGTGCCGCCAAGGGAAGCCGAGGCACCGAAAGAAGCCGGGCCGCCGAAAGAAGCCGGGCCGCCGAAAGAAGCCGGGGCACCGAGGGAAGCCGGGGCACCAAGCGACGCCGGGCCGCCGGAGAAAGCCGCGCCGCCGGAGAAAGCCGGGCCGCCGGAGATCGTGATTCCGGTGGAGTTGCCCGCACAGCCGGCAGAATCGGGCCAGGGCGACTGACGAGCGACCTGGGTGGTCGCGTGGGGCGTGCCGGTGGCAAAAGCTAGGCAAGATGCCGGCCGCGGGGTATGCTTGAGGTGGGAAGTGACCGCCAGGCTCAGGACCCGAACGGTGCATCGGGGCGAGCCGCGGCGGGCGCCTCGCCAGCCGACCCGCTTTTTTTCCCGGCGGTTGAACTTCTCCCCCGCAGCCGGGAACCAACACCCAGGTGGCGTTTGGCCGCACCGGCCAGCTCCACCTGGACAATCCCGCCCTGGTCCGCTTGCCGTGACAATCGACCGCCCTGCGTGTCGTTTCGCGGTGCGCGGTCAAGTCCAGCCGCTGGCCCGACGGTTTCCACCACTCGAACTGTTCAAGCACATCACGGACCCTCTGAGGAGCAATGCATGTCGACCGCCTCGCAGTCATCCCATGGCGGCCCCACGGATTCGGCGGCCATCCGCAAGCTGGGTGAAGCCCGCGAAAAGATCGTGACGCAACTGGGCCAGGTGATCGTCGGACAGCAGAATGTGATTGAGGAGCTGTTGATCAGTCTGTTCAGCCGGGGCCACTGTCTGCTGGAAGGGGTTCCCGGTCTGGCCAAGACGTTGATGATCAGCACGCTTTCCCGCTCCTTGAACTTGACGTTCAGCCGCATCCAGTTCACGCCCGACCTGATGCCGGCGGACATTACGGGGACCGAGATCATCGAGGAGAACCGGTCGACGGGTGGTCGCGAGCGGCGGTTCCTGGAAGGGCCCCTGTTTTCGCACATTATTCTGGCGGACGAGATCAACCGCACGCCGCCCAAGACGCAGGCCGCCTTGCTGGAGGCGATGCAGGAGCGGCAGGTGACGGTGGGGCGGGTCCGGCATCCGCTGGCCGATCCGTTCTTCGTGCTGGCCACGCAGAACCCGATCGAGCAGGAGGGGACGTATCCGCTGCCGGAAGCGCAGCAGGACCGCTTCATGTTCAAGGTGTTCGTGAAGTATCCGAATTTCCAGGAGGAATTCGAGATCGCTCGCCGGACCACGGCGGTGATGAGCGACAACGTGCAGCCGGTGTTGACAGCCGAGGAGATCATCGAGCTGCAGCAGGTGGTCCGCGAGGTGCCGGTGACCGACCACGTGATCCGCTACGCCTTGTCGCTGGTCCGCCAGACGCGGGTGGGCAACGCCGGCGTGCCGGACTTTGTCGAGGACATGGTTTCCTGGGGCGCCGGACCGCGGGCCGTGCAGTTCCTGATCCTGGGCGGCAAGGCCCGGGCCCTGCTGCACGGGCGGACCCATGTTTCGACCGACGACATTCAGGCCCTGGCCAAGCCCGTGCTGCGGCACCGGATGGTGGTCAATTTCGCCGCCGAGAGCGAAGGCGTCAGCCAGGACCAGATCGTTGACCGTTTGCTGTCCATCACTCCCACGAAGGAAGACGAGCTGACACGCGATGCCCGATTCCAAAAGATTTTTGCATCCTGAAGCCATCAAGCGGATCGCGCGGATGGACTTGCGGGCCCGGCACGTGGTCGAGGGGTTTCTGTCGGGGATGCACCGCAGCCCGTACTTCGGCCAGTCGGTGGAGTTCCTGCAGCACCGCGAATACGTGGCGGGCGACGACCTGCGGCACGTCGACTGGAAGGTCTGGGCCCGGCAGGACCGGCTGTACGTCAAGCAGTTCGAGGAGGACACGAACCTCCGCTGCACGCTGCTGGTGGATGTCAGCAACAGCATGGCCTACGGCAACGGGCCGCTGAACAAGTACGAATATGCCTGCACGGTGGCTTCGAGCCTGGCGTACCTGATTCTCCGGCAGCAGGACGGTGTGGGGGCGGTGGCCTTCGACGAGAAGGTCCGGGCGCAGATCCCGATCCGCAGCAAGCGGAACCACCTGCTGTCGATCATCGAATCGTTCAACGTGCACCGGCCGAAGGACAAGACGGAAATGTACGGCCTGTTCCGCCAGGTCGCGCAGGACTATCCCCGCCGCGGCATGATGATCCTGGTCTCGGACCTGTTGGCCGATCGGGAGGGGACGATCAAGGGGTTGCGGCTGCTGCGGCAGCGCGGGCACGACGTGCTGGTGTTCCACATCATGGACGACGACGAACTGGACTTTCCCTTTGCCGGTCCCACGCGGTTCGACGGGCTGGAGAGCGACGATTTCCTGAACTGCAATCCGCGGGCCTTGCGCGACGGCTACCTGGAAGCCTTGCAGGCGTTTCTGGATGAAGTCCGCCGGCAGTGCGCCCGCAATACGATCGACTATGCCTTGATCCGCACCAGCCAGCCCCTGGACGTGGCCCTGGCCACATTTTTGAGCAACCGTTTGGGAATGCACCACCGCAACTGAGCCGCCGGCCGGCCGGGGCGGTACCTTGGTCCCGGCCTGGGCGTCCCCCGCTCCTTGAGGAACCGTCGAACCGATGCAGTTCGTTCATCAGCCACTGGTCTGGGGCTTCCTGCTGGTGCTCGTCCCGCTGTTGATCCACCTGATCAACATGCTCCGCCATCGCCGCGTCAAGTGGGCGGCGATGGAGTTCCTGCTGCAAAGCTACAAGAAGCACCGCAAGTGGGTCTGGCTGAAGCAACTGCTGCTGTTGCTGGCCCGGATGGCGGTGATCGCGCTGATCGTCGGCATGCTCGCGCAGTGGATCACTCGCGGCCAGTGGCTGGACCTGATGGGCAGCCAGACCACGCACCACCTGGTGCTGCTGGACGACAGTTTCTCGATGGCGGACCAGTCGGGCGGCGGCACGGCGTTTCAAACGGGCCTGGACGTGGTCCGCCAGGTGGCCACGTCGGCCGCCACGCGCGACACGCGGCAGACATTCACCCTGCTGCGTTTCTCGCGGGCGCAGGCGGCGGCCGGCGCCGAGGAAGCTCGGCTGGGGCAGGTGGCCGATCTGAACGCGGAAACGGTCACCACGGACTTCGACATCCAGTTGGAAGAGCGCCGCAATCAACTGCACGTGACCGAACTGTCCGTTGGTCCGCGGCCGGCGCTGGAGCTGGTCCGGCAGTTGCTCGGCGAGCAGACCGACGACCAGCACGTGGTGTACGTCGTGTCGGACTTTCGCGCCAAGGAGTGGGCCAATCCGGCGGAGCTGCAGCCGGTGTTGCGGGAACTGGAGCAGGCGGGGGCCGAACTGCGGCTGGTGAGCTGTGTCCGCAACGAACGGCCCAACCTGGCGATCGTCGATTTGAAGCCGACCGACGACACGCGGGCGGCCGGTGTGCCGCTGTTCATGAACATCCAGATCAAGAATTTCAGCCGCCAGGAAGCCCGCAAGGTGCAGTTGACGGTCCGTTCGGTCGCCCATGCTTCGGGCGCCCCGGCCAGCGACCTGGAAACCGCCCTGCGGGGCCAGGTGGAAGAACTGCCGACCGTGTTTGTGGAAAGCATCAAGCCGGGCGAGGTGGTCACGGAGAAGGTGCAGGTGTACTTTGCGGCGCCGGGCCAGCACGTGGTGGAAGCGGTGCTGCCGGACGACGCGGTGACGACCGACAATCGCCGCTGGTGCGTGGTCGATTTTCCCGAAGGCGAGGCGGTGCTGGTGATTGACGGTTCGGTGGACCAGAAGCACGCGTATTACCTGACCAGCACCTTCCAGCCTGGGCAGCGGGCCAACACGGGGATCCGCCCGGACGTCAAGGATCCGGCCTACCTGCGCGACACGTCGGTCGGCGAGCTGCGGCGGTACGCGTCCGTCTACCTGCTGGACGTCGGGCGGCTGGACCAGCGGGCGGTCGATAACCTGGAAGCCTACGTGCGAGGCGGCGGCGGGCTGGCGATCCTGGCGGGCGATAACCTGAACTACGCCGCCTACAACGACTCGCTGTACCGGGCCGGCCAGGGGCTGTTGCCCTTGGAGCTGGGCGGCGACCAGTTGCTGCCGCCCGCCCTGGAGGAGTCGGCCGTGGATATCGAGGTGTTCGACAACCCGGTGTTCGACGTCTTTCGCAAGCAGAACAATTCGCTGATCCGCCGCGTGCGGATCGAACGCTACCTGGAGCCGGCGCGGACCTGGGTCCGGGACCCGCAGTCGACGGTCAGCGTGCTGGCCCAGTTGCGCAACGGTTCGCCGCTGGCGATGGAACGCACGTTCGGCGAGGGGCGCGTGGTGTTCATCCTGACGTCGCTCACTCCCGACTGGAACAACTGGGCGCAAGATCCCAGCTTCGTGGTGATGTTGCTCAAACTGCAGTCGTACCTGGCCGCCGGTGCCAGGCCGGTCGAGGATCGGCAAGTGGCCACGCCGATCGAAGTGACCCTGGACCCGGCGCAGTACGCCGGCGAAGTGACTTTCGTCACGCCCGACGAAGGGCTGGGGGATCGCACGCAGTTCGAAGTGGCGGCCCTGCCGCCCCAGCCCGAGGCCGCG
>JAGFJK010000158.1 GCA_024102795.1 Pirellulaceae bacterium | reverse complement strand
GTAAGCGTGGCCTCACCACCCTCTTGAACTGAGCGCGAGGCTGGGCGAGCATGTGTCCACGATGCAAGACAGTGGACACATCTCAGAGTGGCAGGGTGAGCGCGTGCAGCGCACCCGGGCCAACGGCAAGCGGATCTTCTCGCCGGCCTTCAAGGCCTGGTTGGTGGAGCAAGCCAGCCGACCCGGCGTATCGGTGGCCGCCCTGGCCATGCGCCACGAGATCAACGCCAACCAGTTGCGCCGCTGGATGCGCCTGGCCCAACCCGCGCGGATGCCCTCCATCGTGCCGGTGACTGTATTGCCCTGCGCACCCGTAGCTGCATCCGCTGTCGCATCGCTGCCACCGCCGCCGCCGATCGAAATCGAGTTGGCTGGCGCTCTCGTGCGCGTGCACCGCGGCGCCGATGCGCAGCATCTTCGCCTCGTGCTGCAGGCGCTGCGCCCATGATCGGCTTGCCCGCGGGCACGCGCGTATGGCTGGTGGCGGGCCACACCGACATGAGAAAAGGCTTCGACGGCCTGGCGGCGATCGTGCAGACCACCTTGGCCGCCAACCCATTCTGTGGCCATGTGTTCGCCTTCCGAGGCCGTCGGGGCGACATCCTCAAGGTCCTGTGGTTTGACGGCCAGGGACTGTTGCTGCTGTCCAAGCGCCTGGAGCGAGGCCGCTTCGTCTGGCCGCAGGCCAGCAGCGGCAGCGTGGCCCTGACGCCGGCGCAACTGTCGATGCTCTTGGAGGGCATCGACTGGCGCATGCCGCTGCGCACCGACGCACCCCGGCTTGCCGCCTGAGCTGACACCGCCTCCGGTGCAGCCCTGATTGGCACATTGGTGCCATGCTGGCACAGTCTTGCGTGTGCCTGGTCGCAACGACACTTCCAACCCGATACCCGACGACGTCGCGGCATTGAAGCGTCGTTTGCTGGCCAGCGAAGCCGAGCGCGAGCTGCTCAAGCTGATGGTCGCCAAGCTGCAGTTGCAGCTTGCCAGGCGCCATCGCAGCCTGTACGGCAGTTCCAGCGAGCGCTTCGATGCCGCGCAGGCCAGCCTGATCGAAGCGGTTCCGCTGGAAGAAGCCGCCAGCCGCAAGGCCGCGCGCCAGCCAGCGGCCAATCACCCGCAACTCGACCGTAGCCTGCCGGCGCACCTGCCGCGCGAAACCCAGGAGCATCGGCCGATGGTCAGTGAGGCGCACCACGACACCGCAGGTCGGCCCTGTGGTTGCAGCGCCTGCGGAGCGCGCCTGCGCCAGATCGGCGCTGACATCTCGGAGCAACTGGAGTACGTGCCGGCGCGCTTCAAGGTCATTCGCACCGTACGGCCCAAGCTGGCCTGCACCCGGTGCCAGACGATCTTCCAGGCTGCTGCGCCGATGCGGCCCATCAATCGTGGCCTGGCCGGTGCCGGCCTGCTGGCCCATGTGATGGTCGGCAAGTATTGCGACCATTTGCCCTTGTACCGGCAAAGCCGCATCTACGCACGCGAAGGCGTGGACATCGACCGCTCCACCATGGCTGGGTGGGTGGAGCAGGTGCACGAGTTGCTTGATCCTCTCGTGGCCGCCCTGGGGCGCTATGTGCTGGCCGCCCAGAAAGTGCATGCCGATGACACCCCGGTGAAGGTGCTGGCGCCCGGCCAGGGCAAGACGCGCACTGGGCGGCTGTGGGTGTACGTGCGCAATGACCGGGCGTCTGGCGGCAGCGCAGCGCCCGCGGCGTGGTACCGCTACTCGCCCGATCGCAAGGGCGAACATCCGCGCAGTCACCTGAAGCACTTCCACGGCATTCTGCAGGCCGACGCCTATAGCGGCTGGGGCGGGCTGTACGACAGCGGCCGGGTCACGGAAGCGGCATGCTGGGCGCACGCCCGCCGGCCCTGGTGGGACCTGTACCTTGAACACGGCCGCGATGAGAATGGATTGGCCGCGCAGGCGCTGCGCCGCATCCAGGCGCTGTATGCGGTCGAAGCGGACATCCGGGGGCAACCGCCGCAGATGCGCCGGCAGCATCGCCAGGCACGGGCCGGGCCACTGCTGGCTGAGTTCCACCAATGGCTGCAAGCAGTACTGGCACAGGTGTCCGCCAAATCCGAGCTGGCCAAGGCGGCGCGCTACAGCCTGGCGCGCTGGCCGGCGCTGACTCGCTACGTCGATGATGGGCGCATCGAGATTGACAACTCGGCGGCCGAACGGGCGCTGCGTGGGGTCGCGCTCGGGCGCAACAACTTCCTGTTCATGGGCTCGGACGGCGGTGGCGAGCGCGCGGCTTCGCTGTACAGCCTGCTGGAGACGGCCAAGCTCAATGGGCTGGACCCTGAAGCCTACCTGCGCGAGGTGCTCGCTCGCATTGGCGATCATCCGGTCAACCGCGTCGACAAGCTGCTGCCCTGGAACATGGCCCGGCAGCCGCTGCAAGAAGCCGCATGATCCACGGCGGCGATCCGAAGTTGCTGGATGCCTTGGGCCGGGCCAGCAGTCTGGAGCTGTTCCAGTTGCAATCGATCATCGAGCGCATGCTCGCTGATCCGAGGCGGATCATCGCGGTGCGGGTGAACATGCATCTGGGCCAGACTGTACGGTTCCTGGATTGGCGCGAGGGTCAGATGCGCAGCGCCAAGGTGGTGGAGATGCGCGACGCACAGGTGGTGCTGCACGAGCTGGCCAGCAGGCGCGAGTGGAAGCTGCCGTACGCTGCCGTCGAGCCGCCGACCACGCGTGCAGCAACTGGGCAGCCAGAAGCAGTAGAGCCACCTGCAATGCCGCTGCCGCAGCGCGGGGACTTCCGCTGTGGCGAGAAGGTGGCGTTCGAAGATCGGCACCTGACCACGCAAGTGGGCACGATCATCCGCATCAACCAGCGCACGGCCACCATTGACACCGGCAACGGGCATACTTGGCGCGTCGGCTTCGCGTTGCTGCGCCATGTCGTGGACATCTGACAGGCCCCTGTCAAGAGGGCCTCGGGCTCACGCTTACCGAGTACAGATACTGTTCAGTAAACGTGTGCAGACCACCTTGCAGCCACGGATACGCTGCGGGCAGCAATTGATCGGCAAACCTCTCATGGACGGTTGCGCACTCGATAGATCTCCCGTCAGAAAAGAACCAATCGACGGCCATGGAGGCTCCATCAGTGAACGTGAACCCAGCGGCAGACTTCACCGCAGCGATCATGGCTGCGCCCGCCTCCGGGTTAATGGCCCAACATTCGCACGAGCAATCTGTGTTCCCGGCCCGTTGCAGGAACGTGAATCGCAAGCATCCCTGCGGACAAAGTGCCATTACCCTGAACTCGTTCGCTCGGAAGACCGTCCACCCCGGTAAAGCACCGAGCGCCTCAATCAGCGCGCTGGGCACTGCCGCATAGCTTTGATGCAATTTGCGGTAGAAGTGCAGGGACTTTCCGGCTTCGAGAAACCACATCTGGAACCGACGCAGCACGTAATCGCTGAACAGGTGTGCGTCGTAAGAAAGGTGAGAGGTCATGGCTGAGATCAGTACGTAAAGAAGTCGCCACGATAAGCACTGCATGCGACAGAACTTGTCGCATTCGGATGTCAAAGTGACAGGCATGACCATCGAAAAATGTGCGCAATCGACCGTCGCATGGGAAGTCTTCGCATGTCAGCACTCTGGAAGGGCCAATTTTGTGCAGCAAGATGCCGTGGGGGTTGGCCACGGCGTGTGGCAGCGAGGGCATTGGCGCAAGCATTGGCCTGCCTGGGAAAGTGATCGACTGTTGCTATCGGTCGCGGATGGCGTTTCCAGCAGTCCGTGTCCCGAACGCGCAAGCCGGTCATTGCTGCGAGTCCTGCACGATCGCATCCATGGAACTCGGTTGGCATCGCGAAGTACCTTGTTGTCACGCCGCGTGCGCAGCGCAGTTAGCCAATGGGCCAAGCAAGAGCTGAACGATGACACCTACGGTTCATCCACGACCTTGGCGAGCCTGTACGTGCATGGCTCCACTGCCGAGTGGGTGAACTGTGGCGACAGTCGCATCTATCGGATTCGTCGAGAGGATGAAGGCTGGCGGTGGCGGCAACTCAGTCGCGATCACAGGGTCGGGAATGATCCATCCATCGTGGGTTTGACCGATCCGGCGCACCGAGATATGGCTTGGTCGAGGGACTTGCTGCATTGCATGACGCTGGGTGAGCCTGTCGCGGACCGGAGCCTGCACTACGGCTTCGCCAACGTGAGCCCAGGTGACGTGTTCGTGCTGTACACCGACGGCGTGCCTGACACGGTGCCCGAGCAGGAGCTGATGGACTTGTTCGACCCTGATGCCGATCTGGAGGTCAATGCCACACGCTGGTGGCTACGCATCATGCGGGCCAAAGCTCCGGGCAACTTCTCGTTTGTGTTCTGCCGAGTGGGCTGGGCTCAGGCGCCGTGACCCGAATGTCTGCTTTGATATTGAAGGAATGACGGCTGAGGGTCGGCAGTTGCCGGTTGCTACGCTCCGGCATCGACCCATCGACCACTGTCCACCACGCGCGCGCGGCCAAGCGCCACCAGGGTATCCAGCAGCGTGGGCAGGCGGTCACGCCAACGACCCCGGCCACTGAAGTACCCGGCCAAGCCTTCGAGGTCGAGGCTGTGGCCCGCATCCGCCAGCACTTCGGCCACCGCCTTGACCTGCTCGGTCAGGCCCGTGGGCCATGGGCGCGGCGCCACCGTCACTTTGGCGGGTTTGGCTGCCAAGGCATCGTCCTCGGCTTCATCCGTCGTGCCGGTGTCCATCGTCGCCTGCTCGCCTTGCCCTGCCTGCTGGAACTCGGGGCGCAGCCAGCGCACGGTGCCAGCCGCTTCCTCGGCGGCACGCTTGGCGTTCAGCTCGACCAGCCGCATCAGCAGGGTGTCGGTGTCGGCAGGCAGCGTCAGGTCGGTCCAGCCATAGGCTTGCAGCACGGCAGCATCCAGCTCGTCATGCAGGCTCTTGAGCACGCCCACCAACCCGTGTTCATGGACGACCTTCTCCTTGGCGGTCAGCGCCGCGCCGCTGCGCAGTTTCTCCAGCACGTTGTACGTGGCCGTGAGCGTGGCGTCCGGATGTGCCGCCTGCCGGGTCTTGCGGTGCGCGTCGATCTGCTCGGCCAGCGCGCGAATGCGCTCGGCCAGCGCACCGGTCGGGTTAAGGTCAGGGAAGGGAAACGGGTCGAAGCAACGGGACTTGCTGTAGACCGGGTCGTTCCCGACTCCCAGCCGTCCCCCAGCGGCCAATGCCCATTCAACATGTAGCCTGCTAGAGAGCACGCCCAGGTGCAGTGCGTCGGCGGTGGCAATCGCAACCAGCTTGTGGTCGGGCAGGATGGCCGCATCAAGAAACGTGAACACTCGGTGCTTCGCAGTCTCGACGGTTGCGATGTAGCGCGGTAGTCCATTCAAGGCTGCGCGCAACCCTTGCCTGGGTTCACCGAAGACCCACCACTGCTCGCGCAAACGGGTTCGGCGGTTCACATCCCTTTCCGGTTTCACCCGCTCAAGCACCCATTGGTAGACCTCGGGGTACTGGCTGCGGACCTCAGCCTCTGACAAGCCGAATAGGTCAATCAGCCAAAAGCCTCGGGGGCGATCGGTTAAATCTCTTCCGTTGCGGAATGGCCTCAGTCGCTGAGCGAGTCCTTCGGTTCGGCCCAAGCCTAGCTTCCGAGCCGTTGCTTCGTCGGCAACCTCGAACCCCTTTCCCGCTCGTGAACCGCCCCGGGTTTAGGGGAGTCTCCGTTCTTTGAGAGGATGGAGCCATGAGGAAGTCGGTGAAGTATTCGCCCGAGGTACGCGAGCGTGCTGTTCGGATGGTGGTGGAGCATCAATCGGAGC
>JAGFJK010000149.1 GCA_024102795.1 Pirellulaceae bacterium | reverse complement strand
GGCGTCGCGATCGCCCCGCGAGAGGGCGGCGGCGTAACGCAGATAGTCCCGCAGGCAGCGGGCCCCGTCGTTGAACTCGTTGGTAATGTGATGGTCGCGGATCGAGCTGATCACGGCCATGTGGTGGCGGGCCCGCGAGAAGGCCACGTTCAACCGCTTCTCTCCGCCGCTCTTGTTGATCGGCCCGAAGTTCATCCGCATCCGCCCGTCCGGTCCGTGGCCGTAACAGACGCTCAGCAGAATCACGTCCCGCTCGTCGCCTTGAATGTTCTCCAGATTCTTGACCAGCAGGCCCACGAACTGGCCGTCCTCCTCCCGCTCGAATTCCGCCTCCAGCCGCTCGCGGAACGCTCCGTCATCGCGGGCCAGCCGTTCCAGGGCCGCTTCGATCTCCTGTTGCTGCGCTTCGGAAAAAGCGACCACTCCCAGCGTCAGCCGCCGCGGGTCCTGCAACAGTTGCCGCACCAGTCCGGCGATGTATTCCGCCTCGGCCCGGTTCCGCCGCTGGTCGTACACCGCGTGGGGCAGAAGATGAAAGCTGACCGGGCGTGCCAGCAGACTCCGTCCATGCCGCTCGGCGTCCGCGGCCGACTCGACCACGATTTCATCCGACCCGCTCTGCAGCAGTTGCTCCTCGGGCACCGTCAGCAGCCGGCCCTGGTAGAACGCCCAGTTCGAGAAGCTGATCAGCGACTCGCTGCGGCTGCGGTAGTGCCAGCCCAGCACGCAGGAAGGCAGGTTGCGGGCCGAGTGGTTCAGAAAGCTGTTGCAGCTCAGGTCGTACTGCAGCACCTCGCCCTGCTCGTCCAGCTCCAGCGGATCCTCGTCGTCCGACTGCCGCGAGGAGAAGAAGTCCGTCGGCGGCAGTTGCATTTCGTCCCCCACGACGATCGTCTGCCTGGCGCGGAACAGCGACGGTATGGCTTCTTCCAGCGTGATCTGACTGGCTTCGTCGAAGATCACCACGTCGAACAGTTCGGTGTCCAGCGGCAGCGCGTCCGAGACGCTCAGCGGACTCATCAGCCACACTGGCTTGAGGTCGCGGATCACCAGGCCCGAATCGCCGGCCACCAGGTCCCGGATCGACTTGTAGCGCATCGACTTGCCAAACTCGTGCTCCAGCTCGCGGCGCCCCTGCGTGTACCGCTTCCGCCGCTGGCGTTCGGCGGCGGATGCCCGCGAGCTGGTGTTGTCCGCCTGGCGCACCTGTTCGACAAAACGGCCGCACACGGCTTGCTCCACCGCCACCGCGTTGTGCCGCTGCCAGCGCTCGAACGATTGGCCAAGCTGCCGGGCCTGGCGAGCGCGCAAGCCGGCGTTGAACTGCCGCAGTCCCGGTTCGCGAGCCAGCGCCTGGCGCACGCACTGGTCGGTCACGGCGGCCTCCCACTGTTCGGCCCGCAGCGGCAAGCTCCGCAAGGCCGCGAGCAGCGCGTCCGGCAACGGTCCGAACTGGTTCAGCAGGTAGAAGTAGTCGGGCAACTGTTCGAGCGCCGGTTCCAGCTCGTCCAGATACGCTTCCAGTTCCGCCCAGGTCAGCTCCCCGTAGTCGGCCAGCAGTTCGTCCAGCCCGCCGCGCAGCCGGCGCGCCGGTTCGACCAGCCTCAGCAGCACCTCGACAGTCGCCTGGCTCTCGTCCGCATCCAGCAACCGCTGGTGCAGCGCGCGGGCCGCCGGCGGCAGCACCTCGACCCGCTCGCGCAGCGCCCGCACCTCGTCCTCCAGCTCTTCCAGCGAGCCACCATAGCCCAGCGACTGGCAGACGGCCGTTTCCGCGTCCCGCACGGCGCGAGCGGCCAGGTGTTCGGCCTGCAGCTCCTCCAGCACCTGCGACCAGCGGGGGCGAATCCGATGGGCCGCGAAGTTGTACGATTTTGCCAGCACGCCCCTCAGACTCCACCAGGCGGGATGCAGAGGCGCCCACCAGGCGGATTCGAAACGGCGAGCCTGTTCGAGTGCGGCGGCGGTGTCGGACGCCGACAACTTCTCGCGCCAGTGGCGCGTCGAGTCCTCGGCCTCGTTCAACGTCCAGCGGCAGGCGGCCACCTGCCGCAGCCCCTGGCGATACTCGGACTCGCGATCGCTCCCCTCGCGCAGCAGCGGCACCAGCCCGTGTCGGGTCAACCGCGGCGACTGCTCCAGGTAGGTGAGCATCTGTTCGAGCTGCTCGAGGCTCGCGGCCCGCTCGCCCAGCCACTCGTGGCCGGCCACCGTCTGGCTCACGGCCCGCAACCAGCGGCGGGCGTCCGGCAGCCGTTCCACGATCCATTGCAGCGGCCGCCGCTGCTCGGCCAACTGCCCGCGCA
>JAGFJK010000134.1 GCA_024102795.1 Pirellulaceae bacterium | reverse complement strand
CGAGGCGCTGGACCAGGAGTCGCTGGTGAGTGCCCCGCCGGCGGTGGCGGTGCCGCTGGCCGCCGGCGTGTCGTCCGAGGTGCTGGTGGTGTCCGGCGCGGCCGCCGCGAACTCGCCCAATTGGGTCGACTCGCTGCGTTACCTGGCGGGTCAACTGCATGGCGCGCTGAGCGCCTTGCGGTATCGCCTGCAGAATCTGCGGCGGATCCAGCGCCTGGAGGCGATCCTGGAGATCGCGGCGGCCTGGCGGCAGACGTTGGAGATGGACGACCTGCTGGTGCAGATCGCCGAGGCCTCCACACGGCTGCTGGAGGCCGAGCGAGCGAGCATTTTCCTCTGGGACCGTCCGAACCGCTCGCTGATCGCGCGGCCGGCCTTGGGCGTGGAAGGGGGCGAGCTGCGGATTCCCGACGACACGGGGATCGTCGGCCAGGTGATCCACTCGGAAACCGCGCGGCGAGTGAACGAGGGGGAGGACCAGCGGGAGATCGACCGCCAGGTGGACCAGCAACTGGCCTTCCGCACGCGTTCGCTGCTGTGCGTCCCCTTGCGGACGGTTGGCGGCCGGTTGCTGGGCGCCTTCGAGATGATTAACAAGCGCGAGGGGTCGTTCACGGACGAGGATGAACTGGCCCTGACCGAGCTGGCGGCTCACGCGGCGCTGGCCCTGGAGAATACTCAGCAGTACGAGCAACTGCTGCGGACCCGCAACCAGATGGCTCAGCAGGCGGCCGGCGCCGTGCAGTTGATCGGCCAGTGCCCGGCGATCGAGGCGCTGAAGTCGACGATCCGCCGAGTGGCCGACACCGAGCTGGCGATTCTGATTCTGGGCGAGAACGGCACGGGCAAGGAAGTGGTCGCCCAGCAGATCCACTATCTCAGCCGCCGGAGAAACGAGTCGCTGATCGCGGTCAACTGCGCGGCGCTGACCGAGACGCTGCTGGAGAGCGAGCTGTTCGGGCACGAGAAGGGCGCGTTTACCGACGCCCGCGAGATGCGGCAGGGCAAGTTCGAACTGGCCTCGGGCGGCACGCTGTTTCTGGACGAGATTGGCGACATGAGCCTGGGAGGGCAGGCCAAGTTGCTGCGCGTGCTGGAGGAGAAAGTCGTGGTGCGGGTGGGCGGGTCGGTGCCGATTCATACCGACGCCCGCGTGCTGGCGGCGACCAACCAGAACCTGGCCGAAATGGTGCGGCAGAAGAAGTTCCGCGAGGACCTGTATTATCGGCTGAACGTGGTCAACCTGGACTTGCCGCCGCTGCGTTCGCGGGGCGAGGACATTGTGTTGCTGGCCGAGCATTTCCTGCGGGACTTTTCGCTCAAGGCCCGCCGCAAGCCGCCGCGTTTCACGGCTCAGGCCGTCAAACGGCTCGTGGGGCATTCCTGGCCGGGCAACGTGCGCGAGCTGCGGAACCTGATGGAGCGTCTGGCGTACTTGACGCCGGAGGACAAGATCGACGCGGGCGACCTGGCGTTCATCCTGTCACCCGACAAGGAACCGTCGGGCCTGATGCCGCTGGACTTGCCGCTGACCGACGCGACGCGAGTGTTTCAGGTCGACTATATCCGCCGGCAGATCGCCGCCGCTCGCGGCAACATGACCGAGGCGGCCGAGCGAATGGGGCTGCACCGTTCGAACCTGTACCGCAAAATGCGGCAGTTGGACATGGAGGGGGCGGAGGAGTAGTGTAGCCCGATTGTCCTCAATCGGGTCGCCTCCGGCGACCGGCCGAGCGATTGGGGACAATCGCTCCACCAACTGTGTAGCCCGATTGTCCTCAATCGGGTCGCCTCCGGCGACCGGGCGAGC
>JAGFJK010000129.1 GCA_024102795.1 Pirellulaceae bacterium | reverse complement strand
TCGCCGCGTCGCCCAACTGGCCCAGCCGCAGACCGCGGCACCCACGGCGGCTGTTGCCGCTGCGGCAGAGCCGGCGGCGCCGCAGCCCATGGATACTCCCGTGGCGCCGGCCGATCCGCCCGTCGACCAGGCCGCGATTCTGGCGGAATTGTCGGACCGCTGGGCCAGCGACTTCACGGTCGCCACGCTCAAGCCGCTCACTCCCGAACAGCTCTGCTGGTCCGTGTTCCGCGTGACCGGCGTGTACGACCGCTACTGGCAGGCGGAAGTTGCCGAGCTGGACAAGAGCAGCCCGCTGACGGACGAGCAGCGACAGGACGCCGCGGTGCAGGCGGCTCGGCGAAGCGAACTGGAGCAGCGCACGTTCGACAAGCTGAAGGGCAACGTCGGGACGTTTGTCGCCTTCTACGGCGCGGCCGCGGGCCAGCCGCAGGGCGATTTCTTTTCGACCGCCGACCAGGCGCTGTTCGCCGCCAACGGCGGCGCGATCAACGGCTGGGTCGCGCCGGCCGGCGACAATGTGACCGAGCGGATGATCAAGCAGACCGATTTGCGGTTGGCGGCCGAGGAGCTGTACCTGGGCGTGCTGACCCGGCTGCCGACGGACGATGAGGCGGCCGAAGTGGTCAAGTACCTGACCGACCGCGCCGCCGACAAGCAGGTCGCCGCCCAGGAACTCGTGTGGGGATTGTTGAATTCCGCTGAATTTCGCTTCAACCATTGACCGCGTGGGACACGCACCGGATCGAAGCCAAAGGAAAACTTGTCATGAAAGTCGGATACGCCTGCGGGACGATCGAGCACACGCTCGCTCGACGGCAATTCTTAGGCACGCTGGCCGTGGCTGGCGCGGGGGCGGTCGCCGGCGGACTGGGCGTGTTCTCCCGCCCGGCCGTCGCTCGGCAGTTGGAATCGCAGCAGAAGCGGATCGTGGTGTTCAACATGCACGGCGGGCTCAGCCAGTTGGAAAGCTGGGATCCCAAGCCGGGAACCGACACGGGTGGACCGTTCCGCGCGATCCCCACGTCCGTGCCGGGCATTCACGTCTGCGAACTGCTGCCCAAGACCGCTCAGCAGATGCACCACCTGTGCCTGGTGCGGGGAGTGAACACCAGCGAGGACGACCACGGCAAGGGCGCGTACATGATGCTGACCGGGCGCCGCCAGACGCCCGCGGCCGACTTCCCGCAAATCGGCGCGGTGGCGGCCAAGGCGCTGACGCCGGCCGGCAGCTCGTTGCCGGGCCACATCCTGATCACGCCCGGCGGCGGCGGCGGGCGGGGCAACGATGCGGCGTATCTCGGTCCGAAGTATTCCAGCATCTACCTGGGCAACGGCAACCCGCCGCAGAACACGGTCCGGCCGGAAAACGTCAGCGAGGCCTCGGACATGGCCCGCCAGGACTTCCGCCGGCAGGTCAACGAGCGGTTTCTGAATCGGCGCCGCACGGCCGTGACCGAGGCGTTCACGTACTCGTACGAGCAGGCCCGCCAGTTGATGCAGCAGCGCGATGTGTTCGACGTGACCAAGGAACCGGAAGCCGACTTCGACCGTTACGGCAAACACGATTTCGGCCGCCACTGCCTGCTCGCCCGCCGGCTGCTCGAACAGGGCATCACGTTCGTGCAACTGTCGCATTCGAACTACGACACGCACAACGAGAACTTCAACTTTCACATCGAGCAACTGGGCGAGTTTGACCAGTCGTTCTCCTGCTTCGTGGCCGATCTGGCGGCTCGGGGCATGTTGGACAGCACGTTGATTGTCGTGCTGTCCGAATTCGGTCGCACGCCGAACGTGAACCAGTACTACGGCCGCGACCACTGGTCGCGGGCCTGGTCGATCTGCCTGGCCGGCTGCCGGGTGCCGCGGGGCGCGGTCTACGGCAAGACCAACGCCAACGGCACGGCCGTCGAGGAGGGCGAGGTGGATCACGGCAAGTTGTTCCACACCTACCTGCAGGCCGCCGGAGTGGACTCCACCGGCTCGTTCGATATCGACGGGCGCGAGATGCCGATTGCCGATCCGTCGGTCGCCCCCGTTTCCGAACTGCTGACCTGAGGAACCCTTCCATGCCGGATGTCCCAGCGGGTTTCGACCCCAAGCAGGCGCGCATCGCCTCCCAGTGGGCACACGATCGCCCGTTGATCGCCTGCCGCTTCGATCCGGCGGGCCGCTACGTATTCTGCGGCTCGGAGGATGCGGTCGTCGAACGCTTCCAACTGGCGGACGGCGCCAAGACGATTCTCAGCGGCGGCCACGACACGTGGGTCCGGGCGCTGGCCTTCTCAAAGGATGGCGCTCAAGTGGTCAGCGGCGGTTGCGACGGCAAGTTGACCTGGTGGGAGACCGCCGCCGAAGCCCCCGCGCCGATCCGCTCCATCGACGCGCATCAAGGCTGGATCCGCAGCCTGGACGTGAGTCCCGACGGCACCCTGCTGGCCAGCGGCGGCAACGACAACCTGATCCGCTTGTGGAACCTGGCCGACGGCACGCTGGTCCGGGAACTGGCCGGCCACGAGCGGCATGTGTACAACGTGGCCTTTCATCCTCAGGGCCAGTTTCTGCTCAGCGGCGATCTGACCGGCGCACTCAAGCAGTGGGACTTCGCCGCGGGCACCGAGGTCCGCTCGTTCGACGCCAAGCCACTGCATTCGTACAACGGCGGCCAGCAGGTGGACTTCGGCGGCATTCGCGCCTTGGCTGTCAGTCCGGACGGCAAGTGGCTGGCCGCCGGAGGCCTGCACAAGGCCAGCAACCCGCTAGGCGCCGTGCACGAACCGCTGGTGTTGCTGTTCGACTGGCAGACGCAGAAACTGGAGCGGCAACTGATTGCCGAAGGCATCACGCAGGGCGTCGTCTGGCGGCTGCGGTGGCTGGCCGATGGGTCGCTGATGGGGTTGAGCGGCGGGGGCAGCGGCGGTTTTCTGCTGTTCTGGAAACCGGACGTCGACAAGGACTATCACCGCTTCCAATTGCCCAACCTGGCGCGCGACATGGACCTGCATCCCGACGGCCTGCAGGTGGCCACCGCGCACCACGATCGCCATGTGCGCATCTCGCGCCTGACCAGCGGTTGAGTATCGGCCCGTCTATGAGGCTATTCCAAGTCGCCATCACGCTCCTTGTGGCCTGCTGAAATCTGGCGCGGCAGCCGGAAGGGCTTTCGGGCGGGATCGGTTCCATGCCCGTCGGGCTCGCTCCCCGGTTTCGAGATCGTGCAGCTTTTAAGGCGTTGGTACCTCGGTGTGTAGAACCTCCATAGCGCGCGACTCCAAGACAGATGGGTGGCCCTTAGGTTCGACTCCCGCGCTGTCTTTACGCCGCAGGCGTTGAACAACCCAGCCCAGGGTCGCCCGCTTCGGGCGCACCCTGGGTGGACGATCGCCTCGATTACCTTCTACGCCGAAGGCGTTGCACAAGGCGCCTTGTGCAAAGCCTTCGGCGTACAACAGATATCAAAATCACGGCCACACCCAGGGTGCGCCCGAAGCGGGCGACCCTGGGCTGTGACTGTGGAACGCCTTCGGCGTACGGGAACTCCGAGGACGCTCTTGCTACTCTCTAAACTCTGACGAAGAAGAAACTTAAAAGCTGCACGATCTCAGAATCGGGGACGGAGCCAGACGGAAATGGAACAGATCCCGCCCGAAAGCTCTCCCGGCTGCCTAGCCAACTTTTTAGCAGGCCACGCGGAGCGTGATGGCTCCTTTGGCCAAACGAGCCCCGAGGTCGTTTCTAAGTGCACAGCGGCAGAACATGGCCGTGGACGTTCGTCAGACGGCGCTGGATGCCGTTGTGATAGTACGTCAGCCGCTCGTGGTCGATCCCGAACAGGTGCAGCAGCGTGGCGTGCAGGTCGTGCCAGGGAACGGGCTTGTCGGCCGCCTTCCAGCCGATCTCGTCGGTCGTCCCGTAGCTGATCCCCGGCCGCAGGCCGGCGCCGGCCATCCAGACGCTGAAGCCGTAGCGATTGTGGTCGCGCCCCGTGCCGACCTGGTCGGCTTCGGACTGCGTGAACGGAGTCCGCCCAAACTCGGTCGTGAACAGCACCAGCGTGTCGTCCAGCATGCCGCGCTGCTTCAAATCGCGCAGCAGACCGGCCACCGGGCGGTCGATGCGAGCGGCTTCGGCGGAGTGGTTTTCGAGGACGTTTTCGTGTGCGTCCCAGCTCGCCCGAGGACTGCCGGCAATCGGACCGCCCGAGTAGATCTGCACAAACCGCACGCCCTGCTCCAACAACCGGCGAGCCAGCAGGCAGCGCCGGCCCGCGTCGGCCGTCGCCTCCTGGTCCAGGCCGTACATCCGCCGGATCGACTCCGGCTCACCCGCCAGGTCACTCACCTCAGGTACCGACAGTTGCATCTCGGCGGCCAGCTCGTAGCTGCGGATGCGAGCCGCCAAAGCCTGCTCGGGCCCGGTGCGCTGCCGATGCCTCTCGTTCAACCGCTGCAAGAACTCGCGGGTCGCCGCTTCGCTTCCCGCGCCCAACTCCCGTGCCGGGAAAAGATCCCGCACCGGTTGCGGTCCGCCTTGCAGCACGACGCCCTGATGCTGCGCGGGCAAGAATCCGCTGCTCCAGTTCGACGCGCCGCCATTCGGCCCGCCGCGCTGATCGGGCAACACCACGTAAGTCGGCAGCGACTGGGTCTCGCTGCCTAGACCATACGACAGCCAACTGCCGACCGACGGAAAGCCGTTGAACTGAAACCCGCTGTTGGCCACAAACAATGCCGGCGTATGGTTGGCGGAGTCCGAAACCATCGATCGGATGATCGTCAGGTCATCCGCCACTTCCGCCACTTGCGGGAACAGGTCCGAGATCCACAGCCCGCTCTCGCCCCGCTGCCGAAACTGCCAGTCGCTCTGCCGGATCAGCCCCACCTTGCCGAAGAAGATGTCGGGCTGCTCCTGGCTGTCCAGCGACTTGCCGTGGTAGCGGGCCAGTTCGGGCTTGTAGTCAAACGAGTCCAGATGGCTCAAGCCGCCCACCAGACAGATCTGAACCGCTCGCCTGGCTCGCGGCGCGAAATTCGGAAAGCCCGCTTCTCCCGTCGTTCGCTCGGCGGCCGCCAGCCACCCGTCAAGCTCCAGCAGGCTCAGCAGAGCGGTGGCGCCGAGGCCACGCGCGGACAAATCGAACAGGTCGCGGCGATGGAGCATGGGGTCAGTTGTCAGTTGTCAGTTATCAGTTATCAGTGGTCAGTATGCAGGTGCCGGGTGGGTTTGGGTATCCGGCGAAGACCAACGGTCGCGAGTCCCATCCGCACCAGACCGTGGGATGGGTCTGAGAGCCGACATTACCTGGCATTTTGGACCACTATCACCACCAGGGTGGTGCCGTTACTCGATGATGACGAATTCGTTGCTGTTGAACAGGGCGCGAGCGAGCGTCGAGGCGCCGTGCTGGCGGATCAGTTCCGCGGCCAGCCGCAGCTCCTCGTCGTCCGGCGGCCGGTTGTAGACCAGGTCAAATGCCCGTTCCACCTGCGCTTCAGGTGGCTGGCCCGCCTCCCGCTCCAGCCGCCGGCCCAGATGATCGGACATCCGCAGCACCAGCGGGTTATTCAGCAGGCTCAGCGCCTGCAGCGGCGTGGTAGTCGCCGAGCGGCGGGGCGCGGTGGTCGATGGATCGGGACAATCAAACGTATCCAGCAGCGCGCTCCGCCCGCCTCGCGGCCAGAAGCGGTACACGGTGCGGCGGTTAAGCGCTTCGTCCTCGCGGTCGATCGGATCGTAGTAGGTCGTGCCGTTGTTGGGAGTGATCGTCACGTCTTGAAAGCCGGGCCCGCCGCGCCGCGGGTTCAGCCGGCCGCTGATCTGCAGCATGCTGTCCCGCACGACTTCCGCCTCCATGCGCCGCGGCGAAAAGCGCCACAGCAGGCGATTGCCCGCGTCCACCCGGTGCGCGTCGGCGCGCCACGCCGAGGCTTGGCGCCAGGCGGTCGACTGGACGATCAGCCGGTGCAGAGGTTTCAGCCGATAGCCGTCTTGAATCAGCCGGGCGGCCAGCCAGTCGAGCAGTTCCGGGTGACTGGGACGACCGCCGTTGAAGCCCAGGTCGTTCGGCGTCTCGACCAGGCCCGTGCCGAAGTGATAGTGCCAGACGCGGTTGACGATCACGCGGGCGAACAGCCCGTTCTTGCGATCCGTGATCCACATCGCCAGCCGCTTCCGCCGCTCGGCGTCCGTCGCATCCGGCGGCAGATGAAACTCCGCGTCCACGCCGCTCACGGCCGCCACGCCCCCAGGTTCAACCACCTCGCCTCGATCCATCACATTGCCGCGATGCAGCAGGTAGGTGGCGGGTGGCTGCCGGGAATCGACCGTGTAGATCCGCAGTTTCTCGAGCATCGCGAGTTGCTGTTCGCGATCCAGCAACTGCTTGCGCCGCTCCCGCAGCGCCTGCCGCTCGGCGCGCTCCTCCGCCCCGAGCCGCTCGACCAGTTCGGCCTCCGTCACGTGCCCGCCGGCGCTGGCGTGCGACGCGGCAATCTGCTCGGCCGACAACGCCCGGTCGTAGAGCCGGGCGCGCAGCAGCTTGCCGGTCAGATGCTTGTTGCCGCCGGGCGGAGCGTGCCGCAGACCGAACACCACGTTAGTCGTTCCGGCCGAAAAGTCCCGCAGTCCCGCACTCTGGTACGACTTGCCGTACGGCACTCCGTCGCGGTAGCCGCGGATCGTGCCGTCGCGCTGGTAGACAATCGCCACGTGCACCGATTGGGGCGACGCCCGGTGTTCCTCGGTTCCCTCGAACGACGCGGTGCGACGGAAGAATTCGCTGCCGGCCATCCAATGCCGTGCTTCGCGTTCGCCAAAGACGATCGCGTCGAACAGGTTGCCGTCGCGGGTCTGGACGCTGATCGCCGCACCGCCGCGCTGGTCCAGGTTGTCCAGCTCGACCCAGGCTTCCAGTGTCTTCTCACCCAGGTCGTTCGCCAGCGGCGGAGTTTCGACGTAGCCCGTGCCGTCCAGCAGCAGCGCACCGTCTGCGAGCCGCGCGCCGGCCACCGGCTTGCCGTGCAGCGAGCCGATGGAATCGCGCAAATCGCCGTCGAACTCCCAGTGAGCCAAGGCCGCGGGCGGCGGCGGCGCGGAGGCCCGGCCCGCCTGGCGATCCTCCAGCACCTGGCGCCGAGCGGGCTGCTCCAGACGGCGTATCGACTCCGCCAGTTGCCCCAGTTCCCGCCGCACGGCCAACAACTGCTCGCGAGCCTCCGGCGACGGCACCTCGCGCTCCCCGTGATTCACGCCGCCGATCGCGGCCGTCAACCGGTAATATTCCGCTTGTTGGATTGGATCGAACTTATGATCGTGGCAGCGTCCGCAATTGAACGTCAAACCCAGGAAAGTCTGGCCCAGCGTGCCAACGATCTCCTCCAGTTCGTCCTCCCGCGCCTGCCGCCGCATCGACTCGCTGGAACCCACCACCGTGTTGTGCACTCCGGCCACCAGGAAGCCGGCGGCGGCCAGCCCGTCGGCCGATCCGCCGCTCAGCACGTCCCCGGCGATCTGCCACCGCGCGAACTGGTCGTACGGTAGATCCTCGTTCAGCGCCTGGATGACCCAGTCGCGATAGGGCCACAGCGTGTGGCGGGGGTTGTTGCGTTCGAACCCGTCGCTTTCGCCGAACCGGGCCACGTCCAGCCAGTGCCGGCCCCACCGCTCGCCGTAGTGCGGCGAATCCAGCAGCCGGTCGACCAGTTGCGAGTAGGCTTCCTCCGTGGGCTGGCGGCGGAACCGTTCGACTTCCTCCGGATCCGGCGGCAGTCCCAGCAGATCGAAGGACAGCCGCCGCACCAGCACCCGCGGCTCGGCGTCGGGCGAGAACTCCAGTCCCTGAGCCTCCAGCGCTTGCAGCAGGAATGCATCGATCGGGTTGCGCACCCGGTCGGCGTGCCGTACCTCGGGCACGGCGACTTGCGCCAGTGGCTGCAGCGACCACCAGTCCCGGCCCGCTCGCCGAGCGGTGCCAAAGCGGAACGGATCGATCGGGTCGGCACCCCAGCGAGCGCCCCGTTCGATCCAGCCGCGCAGCAGTTGTTTCTCGCTGTCCGACAGCTTGTGCTTGGGAGGCATTTCGCCGCTCTCGATGCGCTGCCACATCAGGCTCTCGGCCGGCTTGCCGGCCACGATGGGCGGACCGCTGTCGCCGCCCGCCAGCGCCGCTTCCCGCCGGGACAGGTCGAGTCCGCCTTCGGGTTGCGGGCCCTGATGACAATCCAGGCAGACGGCCGCCAGCAGCGGCGCGACGCGGCGGTCGAACTCGGACCCGCCCGCCTCGTCCGGACCTTCAGCCCCGCAGTTTGCCCGCGGCGCGGCTGTGAA
This sequence comes from Pirellulaceae bacterium, assembly GCA_024102795.1. Taxonomy (GTDB): domain Bacteria; phylum Planctomycetota; class Planctomycetia; order Pirellulales; family Pirellulaceae; genus JAGFJK01. The sequence continues at coordinate 5,867 of JAGFJK010000129.1, read as the reverse complement.
CACCAGCGGCAGCAGGACCCAAAAATACCAGTGGCGAAGCATGAGGCTCCTTCCGCGCTGGAATGGCAGGCAGAGTAACCACGACGAGTCCGATTATGCACCAGACATCGAGGCGCCACGAGACGCCGGCACTTGGCGGAAGCGGCGATTCGGAGAGAATGAAGCGTTTCAGTTCCCCTGACCCGAGAAGCTCCGGGGCGTGCACCCAGCACTCGATCCGATGCGCTACTTCGCTCTGGCCGATCCGCACCTGTCCCTGGCCACCGCGGACAAGGGCCAGGAGAAGTTCGGCCCTCACTGGCGCGATCATGACCGCCAGATCGCCGAGAGCTGGCGGGCGCTCGTGGCCGACGACGACGTGGTGCTGGTGGCCGGCGACATTTCCTGGGCCCTGCGACTGCCGGACGCTCTGCCCGACCTGCAGTTCCTGGCCGCGCTGCCCGGCACGAAAGTCCTGATCAAGGGCAACCACGACTACTGGTGGCATTCGATCTCGCGGGTCCGCGCCGCCTTGCCTCCGCGGATGATCGCGCTGGAACACGACGCCGTGCGGATCGGCGACGCCGTGATCTGCGGCACTCGCCTCTGGGACGTGCCAGGCGTACGCTTTGACGATCTGATTGCCTGGGGACCCGGCGGCCCGCCGGCGGACCGCGAGTCGTCGGACGATGACCTGCGGATCTACCGCCGCGAGGTCGGGCGGCTGGAGCGGGCCCTGGCCGACGCGCAGGTCAAGTCCGCGGACGCGGCGACCAACTTACAGATCGTCATGACGCATTACCCGCCCTGCGACGCCGAGCTGCACGAAAACGAATTGACGCGGATGTTCGAACAGGTCGGCGTGCAGCATGTCGTGTTCGGGCATCTGCACAGCCTGAAATCCGGGTTGCAGCCGTTCGGCGCGGCGCGCGGCGTCCAATACCACCTGACCGCCTGCGATTATCTGGACTTCCGGCCCCGGCGGATCGCGTAGTTGCACAGCGTTACCTGAGATTCCAAGGCAGTGCTGAGATTCCATGGTGGTCCGACGCGTCCGCCAGACAGGACCTCGCGCGAGGCGGCTTTCCGTTGCCCATCGGCGTACTGTCGCTGCCTACCGGCCACGATATACTCAGGAGTCCGTTCGGCAGATCCAGCGTGCCGGGCGCCCGAAGGATTGGCCGTATCCACACCCGCAAGGTTCATTCACCGCATGAAACAACCCGAACCGAAAACGCTGTACGAGCGACTGGGGGGCTATGACGCGATCGCGTCCGTGGTCGACAACCTGCTCCCTCGCCTGATGCACGATCCGCAACTGGGCAGGTTCTGGGAGCATCGCGGCGAGGACGGCCTGGAGCGAGAGCGGCAGTTGCTGGTCAACTTCCTCTGCCACTACGCGGGCGGTCCGGTCTACTACGCCGGCCGGGACATGAAGCTGGCTCACAAGGGCATGAAGATCTCGCAGTCCGACTGGGACATCTTTATGCGGCATGTCCGCGACACGTTCCACGAGTTTCATGTTCCGCCGACCGAAGCGGCCGAGGTGGCCAACCTGATCGAATCCACTCATCACGATATCGTCGAGGTGTTTCTGGACTCATGACACGACTTTCCTTGTTCCCCTGGACCAGCGGCCTGGCCGCTTGCGTTGGATTGCTATTTAGCGTGGCCGTCTGCGGCGAACTGCCCGGGCAGTCGGCCGAACGGCTCGACCGCGCCGACCTGCTGCAGTATCGCGACTCGACGGGCCAGGTGCGGCCGATTGAGTCGGCCGACCAGTGGCAGCAGCGGCGCAGCGAGATTCTGCGGGCCATGCAGCAGGTGATGGGCTCCTTGCCGGGCGATGATCGGCGAGTGGCCCTGGACGTGCAGGTCGAGGAGGAAGTGGACGCCGGCAGCTATCTGCGACAGCGGATCACTTACCAATCCGAACCCGGCTCGCGCACACCGGCTTATCTGTGCATTCCCAAGCAGGCGCTGCAGCGCGATGCCAAGGTCCCCGCCGTGCTCTGCCTGCACCCGACCGACAATACCGTTGGCCACCAGGTCGTGGTGGGCCTGGGCGGGCGAGCCGGGCGGCAGTATGCGGCGGAACTGGCCGAGCGGGGATACGTGACGCTTTCGCCCTCCTATCCGCACCTGGCCAATTACTGGCCGAACCTTGGCAAGCTGGGTTACGACAGCGGCACGATGAAGGCCATCTGGGACAACATCCGCGGTCTCGACCTGCTGGCCTCGCTGCCCTACGTGGATCACTCGCGCGGCTTCGCGGCGATCGGCCACTCGCTGGGCGGCCACAATGCGATCTACACGGCCGTGTTCGATCAGCGGGTGACGGCGGTGGTCAGCAGTTGCGGTTTCGACTCGTACCTGGACTACTATGACGGCGCCGAGCGGAACTGGTATTTTGGCAAGGGCTGGTGCCAGATCCGTTACATGCCGCGGATGTCCGATTATCGCGGCCGGCTGGAGCAGATCCCGTTCGACTTCCACGAACTGCTGGGAGCGCTCGCTCCGCGAGCGGTGTTCGTCAACGCGCCGCTGCACGACAGCAACTTCCGCTGGCAAAGCGTGGATCGCTGCGTCGCCGCCGCTCGGCCCGTCTACCGGCTGCTGGGCGGTGAAGGCAAGCTGCAGGTCGAGCATCCGGATTGCGACCACAATTTCCCGGACGAGATGCGGGACGCGGCTTACCGGCTGATCGATTCAACTCTGCGCGCTGGGAAGTAGTTGAAAGTTCCACAGCGTCACTTTGGGCGCCAGTCGTTGCCACATATAACCCGAAGTGTACGTTTTGAAGTTACGCACTATTTGTTTCAGAACCGCAAATGTGTTGGGTTTTCACACGACATCAATGTTTCGGGCCTTCAAACAGGCAACGAACAAGAATTCGAAGTCCCTCTGGCTCCCTCCCCGCTTCGGGGAGGGAGCCAGAAGTGATATATGGGAGGGCCGCCGAAGCGGAGTCCACGAAAAGCGCAACTTCAAAACTTACGCTTCGGGCTACATGTATAAAGTGGCGCTGTCCAAGTAGTTGTCAGAACCAGCTCACAGGAAGCATCGGGCGTGCGGATCGATCCATCCCTGCAGTGGTTGTTGGGCGGCACGATCATCGTTTACCTGATCGTGATGTACGTCATTGGCTTTATCGCTCAGCGGCGAATCGAAACCACCGAGGATTTCGTCGTGGCCGGGCGCCGGCTGCCGCTGTCGCTGGCCTGGATGACCATCCTGGCCACCTGGTTCGGCGCGGGGACTTTGCTGACCGCCGCTGACGAGGTGCGGGCAGAAGGCCTGCGGGCGGCGGCCCTGGATCCGCTGGGCGCTGGCACCTGCCTGTTGCTGGCCGGGCTGTTCGTGGCCGGTCCGATGTGGCGGATGGGGCTGCTGACCGTGCCGGACTTGTTTCGCCGCAAGTTTGGGCTGGCGGCCGAGCTGGCAGCGTCCTTGATCCTGGTGCCCAGTTACTTTGGCTGGATCGCGGCGCAGTTCGTGGCGCTGGCCGGAGTGCTTGAACTGTTCTTCGGACTGCCGGTCGCCTGGGGGCTGCCGCTGGTGGCGGTCGTGGGCACCGGTTACACGCTGATGGGCGGCATGTGGTCGGTGACGTTGACCGATGCCGTGCAGATCTCGCTGGTGCTGGGCGGGCTGATCGTGCTGGCGCTGGTCATCCTGACGCAACTGGGCGACGGCAGCGCGGCGGGCGGTCTGGCGCGGGTCGGGCGGGAAACGCCGCCGGATATGCTGGCGATGCTGCCGGTCAACAGCCGAGTGGAACTGCTGGGGTGGATCGGCGTGTTCGCCACCGGGGCGCTGGGCAACCTGCCGGGCCAGGACCTGATGCAGCGGGTGTTTTCGGCCCGCAGCGAGCGGACCGCGCGGTGGGCCTGCCTGATTGCCGGCGGCGTGTATCTGGTGTTCGGCGCGATCCCGCTGCTGCTGGCACTGGCTGGCAACCTGCTGTTTCCGCAAGACGTCGAGTCGGCCGTTCTGCCGGCGCTGGCTCACGCCTTTCTCAGCCCGCCGGTGGCCGTGATTTTTGTGGTCGCCCTGCTATCGGCCATTCTGTCGACCATCGACAGCGCCATTCTGTCCCCGGCCAGCGTGCTGGCTCAGAACGTGTTTCCGCACCTGGGCCATGGCGACATGCTGCGGATGAACCGGATTGCCGTGCTGCTGGTGGCCGCGTGCAGTCTGGGGATCGCATACGCGGGTGAAAGCGCTTACACGCTGCTGGAGGATTCGTACGAGCTGACGCTGGTGGGGTTGTTCGTGCCGATGATGCTGGGCCTGTACACCAGGCCGCGCAGCGGTTACGCGGCCGTCTGCAGCATGCTGGTGGGAACCAGTGTCTGGGCGGTGCATTTCGCGGCGGGCTGGGAGCACTTCCTGCCGCACCTGGCGCTGATCGGAACCTGGCATCTGCCCGTGTCCCTGGCCGCGACGGCGTGTGGTTTGCTGGCCTACTTCGCGCTGGAACCGCCTTGGCGCGTGGCCTGGGGCAACGTGCCCGAACCGGCCGTGGAAATGGAAGAAGCGTGAGGCAGTCAGCGGCACTGGCTACTTCCGCGGAGCGGCCGGCGACGATTGGGCCGCTGCATCGAGGGCGTCGAGCTGAAGTTGCACGCGCTGCGTGGCCTCGCGCAGCAGTTGGTCCGGCGCCGCCGCCCGCTCGACGTACATCGCCTTGGCCGCCGCCGCATTGATTTCGCGTTGCAACAGCGGCGCCCCGCGAATCACTGGCGTCGGTACCTGGTGGTCCGACTGGGACAGTTCGACGAACTCGCGCATCAGCGGCCGCTGGTCCAGGAACCGCTGGTACGCCGGCTGCTGGCTGACCTGGTTCGATACGGGGATCCAGCCGCCTTCCACGCACGTCTCGGCGGCCGCGGCCTGGTGGCCGCCCAGGCCCGACCAGAACTTCATGAACTCCCAGGCGCCTGGCCGATTCCGAGCGCCCCGGGGGACCAGGAAGAAGTTGCCGTTGACCCAGCCGGCTTGCGGCCGACCTCCCTCGGGCGGTGGCAACGGACAGACACCGTACTCCGTCACCGGCTCGCCCCGCTCGCGCTGCGCCGCTTGGGCCGCGGCGATATCGCGCACCCGCCACTGCCCGTCCATGACCAGCGTATAGCGGCCGGCCAGCAGCGGAAACGTCTTGCCGGGCAAGGACTGGTCGCCCTGGCGAAACGCGGCCACCGTTTCCGCTCCGAGCCGCTGGCGATAGGTGGTCATCCAGCGCAGCGCGGCCACCACCCGCGGGTCGTCGGCGGTCACTCGTCCCGACGCCTCGTCGTAAAACGAGCCGCCGAACACGATTCCCCAGGCCCACAGCCGGCGCGGGTCGGGCAGGAATCCCAACCGCTCCGGCCGGCCACTCGCGTCCCGTTGCGTCGTCCGCTCGGCGATCCAATCCAGCTCGTCCAGCGTCCGCGGCGGTTGCAGTCCATATTGATCCAACAACGTGCGGTTGTAATACAGCGCTCGAATGTCCAGCCCGTTACAGAGGGCGTACATCCGGCCGTCATGCGTGCCCAGGCGCCGCGCGGCCGGCAGCAGAAACGAATCCAGTTGCTGGTATTCGTCGGGCGAGGCCAGTTCGTCCAGCGGCGTGAGCGCTCCGCGGCTGGCCCAGTCCGCCACGATCGGATCGTCCTGGTTGATCAAGTCGGGCGGATCGCCTCCGGTCACGGCCAGGAACAGTTTCAAGTCCAGGTTGTTGCCCGGCATGGCCAGCGCTCGCACGTAGTGGCGGTCCTGCGAGCGGTTGAAGCGGTCCACCACCCGTTCGACCACCGCTCGATCGGCGCCGCCCCAGAAGTGCCAGAACAGCACCTCGCGGCGGCCGGCCGGCACCGTCTGGGCCGCGTCCTGAGCGTCGGGCA
>JAGFJK010000120.1 GCA_024102795.1 Pirellulaceae bacterium | reverse complement strand
CACCCTGGGTGTGGCCGTGATTTTGATATCTCTTGTACGCCGAAGGCGTTCCACAAGGCGCCTTGTGCAACGCCTTCGGCGTAGAAGGGCCTCAAGGCTTTCGTGTACCCAGGGTGCGCCCGAAGCGGGCGACCCTGGGCTGGGTTGTTCAACGCCTGCGGCGTAAAACCAGCGCGGGAGTCGAACTGAAGGGCCACCCATCTGTCTTGGGCTCGCGCGCTTTGGAGGTTCTAAACACCGAGGTTCCAACGCCTTAAAAGCTGCACGATCTCCATCGCGGAGGGGCCTGCGGGGCTAGAGCGGTCAACCCTATGTTCATCCTGCGCAATCGCTTGCAGTGCGCGCGGATGCGTAGTGATTCGTATTCCGAATCCGGGTCCGTACGTAGGCGTCTAGCTTGTCACACAGTCAGGCCTCCGACCCGCCGTGCAACTAGCAATCCCTATCCCCCGATCATCACGGTCGGCGCGCACGGGTAAGCCACGGCTTGCGTCAGCGGGACGCCGGTGACCGTGTTGACCCCCACCACGGAATCGCCCAGCCGAGCGGCCGGGATATTGCAAACCAGCACGGTGGCCGAACCCTTGACGATCGCGCCGGTCATCACGGCCCCGGTGACCAGATCACCCAGGCAGGCCTGTGGCAGGTTGGCGGTCAGCACCGTGGGCTTGCCGGGCGGTAAAATCGGATCGGCGGTGGCCGTCATGTCACTGACGCGAGCTGCCAGCATGGAATCGCCTCCAGGGAATTTCCGAGCCCACATGATCACTCGGCGGCCCGTATTCTAAACCGTCGCCAGCATCCCTGCCACATCCGTTCGGGAATCACTGGCCGGCGCCGGCGGATCACCCTTCGAGGGCAGATGCGGGACTGTGCCGGTCGCGCGGTCCCTGGGGCGCGAGCGTCCAGGGACCGTCATCCGCAAAACCGGTCCTCGGCGCGTTTGTGCAATCTGCCGCAACGCCGGATTCCGAAACATCCCGACAGGCGAACCCCTTGTCCGTCGGCTGGCAACCTCCGGCGGCTGGTAACCTCCGGCGGCTGGCAACCAGCGCGCTGCGGCAAGGCACAAGTTTGCCGACCGTTACGACCGGCGATATCATCAACCTTAGGTCCTGTCTCGAACTTCGCTTTGCCCGCCGGCGGCTGGTGCCGGCGGACGGCCTACCGGGAAGCAGCAAGAACGGTTATGAGCCAAGCTACTGAAACCACGATTCGCAGGGGCCCCTGGCGGCCGCGGGAGTCCACCGAGCGGGCCTGGCGACGGCGTTACTTGCGGCGGGGCGTGTTCACCGCGGCCACGCTGTTGCTGGTGGCGTTGCTGCTGTACCTGCTGCTGCGGCCGTTCTGGCATCCCGACACCAAGCTGGTGATCCTGACGGCGCCCGAATACGCGGTCGGCACGGCGGCGCCGTTGTCGTTCTCGCGGCAGGAAGCCGGGGGACTCGAGGCCCTGCGGCCGGCCTTGTATCACGACCGCGGAGCGGAAGCGCCGCTGGTGCTGCCCAGCCTGACCAATCCGGGACGAGTCGATTCGCTGGCCGACCAACTGCAGGTGATTCGCACCGGCGGTTCCGACGTGCTGCTGCTGTACATCGCAGCCCACGGCCTGGTGCTGGATGGCGAGCCGTACCTGATGTGCCAGGACTTCGACGCCTCGCAACCGTTGGCGGGCATGGTCCGGCTGAGCGATCTGTTGCGGCAGGTCGATAAGTCTCCGGCCAGCGTCAAGCTGTTGATCCTGGACAGCGGGCAACTGGCGTACGAACCGCGGCTGGGGATGTTGGTCAACGAATTTCCGCGGTTGTTGCCCGCGGCGCTGGCCTCGGTCCGCGACCCGGCGGCCGGTTCGCGCGGCAGGTCGTCGAGCCTCTGGGTGTTGAACTCGAATTCAGCCGGCGAGCGGTCGCACGTTTCACGCTCGTTGCAGCGAACCGTGTTTGGATTCTTCGTTTCCGAGGGGCTGAAGGGCGCGGCCGACCTGAACGGCGACAAGCTGGTGGACGTCGGCGAACTGCATCGGTTCGTGGCCACCCACGTCAGCTCCTGGGTCAATCGCTACTCGGCTGGCAACGAAACCCAGACGCCGATGTTGCTGTCGTCCGACGACACCAGCCGGCTGGCCCGCGGCGGCTATCCCCAACTGCTGTCGATCGCGGCTTTTCCGCGCGACGAGCGGAATCTGGATCTGGGTCGGTCGTTGTACCTGGCCCGGGAAAGTTCCCGCACGTTGTCGTACTTCACGGGCAGCTCGATGCCCGTCAACGAATACTCGTTGATGATGCGCGCCACGTCGCCGCTGTACCATTCTCGCGCCGGCGGGACGCTGCTGCGAGGCTACTATGCCTCGCGATACGCTCGGACCGCCGCGCAGGCCGCCCCCCTGCCCGCGGCTGGTGCCGAAGCTGGTGCCGCGGGCGAAGCGGCCGCTCCCGCCGCCGGCGGA